>JAAZBV010000128.1 GCA_012513605.1 Desulfatiglans sp.
CATGCCAAGAATAGCCAGACTAGATACACCAGGTTTATTACACCATGTGATGATCAGGGGGATAGAACGCCGCAGGATCTTCAAAGACGATGAAGACCGTGAAAACCTCATGGAAAGGCTTTCTGATCTCCTGCCCAAAACAAAAACACAATGCTATGCCTGGGCCTTCATGCCCAATCATTTTTTATGTTGAGCTCAACATAATAAATGTTATGTGAAGTTTAAAATTATGTTGAGTTGAAGCCGATCATTTTAGGATTCTCCTTTATTTATCAACCTATCTTAAATATTTACTGCACATAATTGTGGTGCCCTTTAAGTGTTTTGAGCCACTCCAAGACGCCTGGGTTTTGCCATGGAAGAGATTTTTTGACATTAGGGGCATTAGTATTTTGTAGCATTTTAAGTTTCATTTTCATATCGATCTCCACGTAAACATGTGTGGTATTGATACTTGCATGTCCCAGCCAATAGCTGACCATGTTGATATCATTTCCTGAGCGCAGCAGGTGCATTGCCGTAGTATGTCGAATGGTATGAGGGTTAAAATATTTTCTAGTGATAGATGGGGAAACCGAAACCGGGACGTCCATAAGAAACTAAATAACTTGATAGTTAAAGAATGATCTGTTAGTTAAGTTAGGCATTATGCCAAGACAATCCAGATTAGACGCAACTGGGGTATTACATCATGTAATGATAAGGGTCATAGAACTAAAAAGAATATTCCAAGACGATGCAGACAGGGATAATCTTCTCGAAAGATTGATAACTTAGAAACTTATGGACGTCATTACTCATTATATGTTGCAGGGCGCAAGGATTAAAGCGTAAGGCAAAAGCAATGAACACCGAATGAAAAAACAATAAGAGAAGAAGGGCACAGGCGCTGTGCCCCTACAGGTGTAAAATAATTATGGTGCGGGGTGCAGGGGGAAAACCGGGCAGACAGCCGCCTTCGCCAAGGCTATGGCGGGCCATGCGTCAGGCCTGCCCCTACGAAAGACAAATGGATTCCCGATCGAGTAGGGAATGACGGACTAAAATTGAACCGCAGAGTGTAAGTCAAAAAAATTGAGACTGTGGGACATAGATAAAAAGGTAAAAAATTACTTGATTTACCTTTTTACCCACTCCATGTCCTGTTACCAGCCGCTCGGCGTATTGAATGGGGCCATGACCCCTACAGTATCAATCTGGTGTATCTCTCCTCCCCAGATTTTGTATATATGCATGGCTATCATGTCAAAGGGATCATATTTTCTTTCTACCTTATCCCTGCCAGGGTCATTAAGAAGCCTGTACTCCTTTTTATCCATCTTATGACGAAAATTGGAAAAGCCTATTGCAAGCCCGGTCTTTGTATCTGCTATTTCAACCCTCCTATCAACAATGTCACTTATATATTCAAAATTCTGTAGATTGATCTGGCTCCTGCATGTGACCATGCCCAAAAGACCAGCCGGCCGTGGCGCTGTACCGGGGATACCTACTCCGCCCAAATGCCCGCCTGTCGGTGCGGTTCGATATCCGTTTTCAATCCTGTCGCAGTCGTCTGCAAAGGGGGCGAGATTACCATTGTTCAGATCAACCGCATCATAATATGATTTTGCAATATGGATAAGCCTACCGCGCGAATCCGCGTATTCATATGGTATTTCCATGGGGATGGCAGGCCTCACCTTTTTGAGTGTGTCAGGTATTTCAGTTCCGCGCAGTAACGAGACAAGGTGCTCTGCCTCAACAATTTTGCCATTGGAAAGTTTTAACCGGAATCCGACTTGTGCGGGTTTTCCTTCGGACTGCATTATAACCATACCTCCTACTTGTTGTGAAAAGGTATCGGGCACTATTATTTTGAATTCAGTGGGGCCCGCAGTTGCTGTTTTCCAGAGCCCTTCGCCGGGCTTAATCTGTTTTGCATTTTCCACTGTCCTCGCATCCCTGGCAAAGGACATATTTCCAGGTGTATGTGTCACCAGCGCTGAAAGGTAGTCATCTGCCATCTTTATCAGGCACTCACGGTCACATTCAGCAGCAAAAATATTTGAAATATTGAAAGCAAACATTACAACTACTGCCAGTAAGAAAAAAAATCGTCTCATAAAATCTCCTTGTTTTAAAATATATTACCAGCCGGAAGTGGCTCCAAAGGGCGCATTCACCATTACTGCTTCAATAGAGATGATCTGTCCATTAACAATCTTAAACATCTCGGCCAGGAGCAGGGAACGGGGTTTATAAAATCGTGTTGGAAGTTCATCAAAAGGGGTCGGGAAAAATTCAAAGTCTTCTCTTTTACCGGGCATATCAAAAATAAACATTCCAAAGACCAGACCCCTTTCCTCATCAGCCATCAGAAAGCGGCGGTCTCTGATCTCCGTGATATAGGCGTAGTTCTTATTATCAAACTGTTCCTTGCATCCGGTTGCGATTGTTGCCGGGTTATTGGTGGTCTGGGTGCCGTTTTCAAAGCGGTTACACTCCTTGTGAAAGGGTACTATATCGCCTGTGTTTTGTTCTATGCCTTCAAAATAGCTGTTAGCGATTTTTATCAATTTATCGCGGGGAGAACGCTCCGATTCGGAAAGCACCTTTGCATATATTTGCCTTGGCTCTTTGAGCGCTTCCGGGCTGGCGAATGAGGCCTCATCTTTTCTTGCCACGATAGTCTCAATCTCTGTTATTTTATCGTTTGCAACCTTTAACCGAACCATGAAATTGGCAAGGAGCATTGATTCTTTGACCACGCCAAACACCATAACCTGACCCACCGAAGGATCTGCCATGTATTGTTTATAGTTTATCTCCTTTGCCGTCTGAAAAAGCCCTTTACCGAGCTTAATGGGGTAACCGTTCTCTGTGATCTTAACATCCTTTGCAACCACCAGACTTTGAGGATTGTTTTTTACAAGCTGGCCAAGATAGTTATCCATCACCTTTATCAGCCCCTCTGAACCCATTTTACCGGTTGAGGCAGAGGTATTATTGCAGAGCACAAAAAGGCACAACAATGAAAAAGTGATAAAAATAAGTGCGTTGATAAAATATTTTTTCATAAGATCTTCTCCTTTAATTAATATCAAAATCCACACCCTATCGGGGTGATAATGTCAAGAGGCAATGCCTGAACATTATGAACCTACAAAGCCTGATAAATACATTATTGCGTGCTATACCTACACGTCATGCCAGACTTGCCTGCCAGTCTGTAGCTTTTACGAAGGCTGGATCTGGCATCCAGTTGCTTTGAGAAAAACCTGGATTCCCCGATCATGTCGGGGAATGACGATGGGGGTAGGCCATCATTCCACGGCTTGACCGTGGAATCCAGCAAAAGAATCTCTAAAAATAACAAAACGTTGCTTACCCCTATATTACATAAAAGATAGCTGCGAAACTTTATTTCATAAACTAGTACTGCAACCTAAACATGCCATAATTCATCAGATTTCTACCTCCATACGCCTGATGATATCATCCTGAACCCCTTTGCCAAGATCAGTAAAATAGGCGCTGTAGCCTGCAACCCTTACAATCAGGTCCCTGTGATTTTCCGGGTGCTGCTGTGCGTCCAGCAGCTCTTCGTTTCCAACGACATTAAACTGTACCCACTTGCCTCCCATATCGCCATAAGTTTTTATGAGAATGCCAAGTTTTGCAAGCCCTTCACTGCCTCCAATAAACGACGGGTGCAGCTTGATGTTAAGAAGCGCAGACGCGCATGCTGCCTGGTTGATTTTTGCGGCACTCCTCAGCATGGCTGTTGGACCCTTTATGTCCATGCCCTGGGCCGGCGATACTGTTCCATCAGATAATGTTGTTCCGGCATACCTGCCGTCAGGGGTTGCCCCGATAATCGAGCCCCCTGCAAACATGGATGAAATCGAGGCTCCTCCGATTCCCCTCACCTTTGCGTTTGCGGGCCTGCCAAAGGAGCGGTAATTTGATTCCACATCGATCAGAAAATTATAGAGGTCTGCTGCAATCGAGTCTGCATAATCATTGTCATTTCCATATTTGGGTGCATTCAGGCATAATCTCCTGATATCATCATTGCCTTCCCAGTTTGCATCCAGTGCCTGTTTTAGTTCTTTAAGGGCGATCCTCTTTGTTTCAAATACAACCTGTTTGATAGCCGCAAGCGAATCCGCTGTATTGATAGCCCCAACCGGTATCATTACAGCCCTGAAATCATATGGGGGTATGGCGTCCCTGTTGGAGAGCGCCTTACCCATCCTGACACCATCATGCATAAGAATCGTCTCAACTATTTCAACAATATCGTTATAACCATAAACATCCCCTGATCTCCCGGACACAAGAAAGCTGTGTTCATGCCATATACCGATAAAATATTTCAGATAATCCTTAAACCCTGCGATGAATTCTTCAAAGGTTTTGCTGTCCTCAACATCCGGTTTATGCGGCCCCACTTCCAGCCCGGTTCTAGGGTCTGTTCCATTGTTCAGATAAATTTCAAGAACCTTTGGAACCACAAAGAACAGGCCGGCTAAGAAACTCTGTTTGCCAGGGACAGCAGGGTCCACACAGCCGGCCAGGTGATAATCACGGGCCTCAATAAGTGGAATGCCGCCGGATGTCATGTAGTCAATAAAGGAACCATCCAGCGCAAGGGCTGGCATACCGATACCGGTCTTTACCACCTCCAGGGCCTTGAGCATCAGATCTTCCGGTGTGTTCTTATGCACCCTCAGGGTAATGGTGTGGTGAGGCGTCCTGACACGGGTTGCCGCCTCAAGGACGAGCCAGGTCAGTTCATTGCTGGCGTCTTTGCCATCAGCCGTGACACCGCCTATGGTCATGTTGCGCCATTTTGCAAACCCTGAGTGCTGGGAGCGTTTTGCTGCTGAAAGCTTTATATTTTCAGGTCGCATGCTCTTTACACGCAGTTCACACAGAAGGTCCAGCACCTCTTCATCAGTGATCTTTCCCTCATCCCTCTCTTTTTTATAAAAGGGGTACATATACTGGTCAAACCTACCGAAATTATGTGTTGAGCTTGGTGTTGAGATGATCTGGTTGAACCATAAGGACTGCATGGCCTGATAAAAATTATCAGGGGAATTGGCAGGAACAATGCGGCAGGCTGAGGCAATACGTTCAAGATTTTTCCTGCACACAGCATCTGTTTCCTCCGCCGCCATTCGTATAGCCTCTTCAGCATATCTTTCAGCAAGCCGGATTATTGCCTTGAGCACGATCAATGAAGCGGTCAGGAATTGTTTTTTGTTAACAGCCTCCAGAGAAAAAAACCTGAGATTTTTAAGCTCTTCCTCGATCTCCTCTATTATAGGGTTAAGCCCTTTCATCCATCGCCCAAAGTCAGTATAACAATCAGTAAAGTTAAAGGAGAGGCAGAGGCCGCTCCCCGCATAGGCGCCCCTGAATTCATCCCTGTTTTTCATGGGCGGTAATGTAATACCGACCTTAAGATAGTTAAAGAACCTTTCGTCAAAGAGCTTTGACTGCGCATACTCGGAACACCTGGTTGACCAGTACCTGCCCAAATCTCTCATAAGGGGCCAGTCCGCATCATCCATCGAGATAATCCCATCTTCTACTGCGACCCTGATTGCATCCTCTTTCCAAATGCCCAGGAACGGATCAATCTCTGCCCCCCACGGTTTACTGGCTCCTTCACCAACAAACAGTTCATCCCTGTAAATAATCAGCGGGATATTTTCCAGTACATTTGCATGGGCCATGGCATATCTGATTATAGCGGGTTCTCCTTCAGTCTGTTTACAGGACTCTGTAATCAGCCGCGCCTTCTCAAAACAGAGGGGAAATTTTCCCCTGCGAATCTTAATTGCAGGATCTTTCATTTTTAAAACCTTTTTAAGTCTAGTACCTCTCATAAATCGGTACAAGGTTGCCGTATTTTGCAACCAGTTTGTTCCAGTCTTTAGGTAATACTATCTTTTTTGTAACAAGGGCATTATTGAAAAATCCCGGCCCTACGCTCTTTAACAGGCCTATAAAGGAGCCCGGCCCGCCGGCTACCAGGATCATGAGGTTTTCAGTATCCATTTTAGCCGGATTTGTGACCTCTTCAAAACCGGAGATTACAACCGGTTTGCTGTGTTCTGCTATATAATCCTTGACCTTCTGCTTTGTATACCCTTCACCTGCCAAAACCTTTGCCCAGGATGGAATAAGAATAACGCTCGACATGCTGGTGGTACCCATGGTTACAAGGGTATTAAGAATCCCTTTTGCATCTGTGCCACCCGGGACTGTCTGAGTAAAGGAGTTGGGAAAGAAGACTGTTACAGTGTTGTCTTCTTTCGTAAAGCCGCGCTCAACACTCAAGGGCTCCCAGGGGCTATTCTCTTCATCCTCACCTATCACAAGGCTGTACTTGCCGGGGTTGCCTATGACACCCATGTCCTCGATAGCCTTTCTTGCCCCGCCGATATTCTTTACGATCAGCCCCACAGCCCTGCCGATTGCGGAATTGGCGATATTGCCCGGGCTCAACGATCCGGAACCGGAATTGACATGTATATCTCTTCTGATAGGGCCGTTTATGGTAAGGGATGGGGCCCATGAACCTGTGCTCACCTCAAATGTATCAAACCTCGCCTTTGGATCTGAAAATGCCTCCACTGTTGCGATCAAAACAGGCATGTGGGTAGGGAGCGCACCTGCCATAACCGCGTTGATGGCTATCTTTTCGATGGTGGCCTTTCCTTTTCGCGGTATGATCTTTCCCATAATATGATCGGGCGGAAGATCAGTCCCTTTGAGCATCTCTGCTACTGCCGCTTCAGTTGGCGGAATAATAGGCAGACCATCGCCCCACCCCTTGCGGTAAAAGAACTGGTTTATCTCCTGAAGTGTCCCCTTAAAAGCAACCCTTGGGCTCTTGCCTGTCTGCTGTTTCGGGGATTTCTCTTCGGCCGTAAGAGGTCTGACCAGGGCATCAACAGCATCCTTCATGGCGGCTGCTACACCCTCTTCAATATCAGCAATGATGGTAGATTCGCAGGGCACTGTTTCTCCTATAACCCTTATCCCGGGCATTCCCTTGCTTGAAGCGGCTGAATGGGCATCATTAACAAAACCTACATTAGCCAGTAACACGACCGGCTTATTAAAGTCCTCGACTGATATTCCGGTATAGACGAGGTACTTTGTGCAGGAGCCTCAGTCACCTACCAGGAGAATTGCTGCGTCAATATCATTTACCCATGCAGTAAATTTCTCTTTATTTTTTGTCTCGATCTCATTCACATTCGGCTCTGTAGATTGAAAAATGGTTGTCTGGATATCGGGGTACATCTCCTTCAGTCTCTTATCGACTGATTTTGCCATGGGCATGGCTGCACGTTTAGTGTTGACGTATAACCCGATCTTTTTTCCTTTTAGGCTATCGAGCCTGGGAGAGATTCCACGCATGGGGATCGGGTCTACATCTGCCCAGGGGCTTAATGCCTCATATTGAATTTGCTTTTCTGTACCGGAATTTCCTGCGTCTTGAGCCATGGATGACCCCTGAAAAGCGAAAACGGCCAGAAGCCCTGTAAAAAGTGCTGATAATAATCTGTTCATGTCAGTCTCCTTTTCTTTTAAATTTGTTTTTATTACATGGCTTATAAAAAGCATATATTGAACCTGCTTTTTACGCCTTTTAACTTTCTCTTATCACACCATCACGAATAATAAGCTTTGGATGCCTTTGTTTCTTATATAAAGGTATGCCGCTGCCTTCTTCCTCTGTTATCAGGCTCCTGAAGCGGCGCAGCTCCCCATACTCTTCCATTGGTTCAGCGAGTTTTTCAAAGATCGATGTCATTGTGTTCATCATATTATCCGCTATATCCCAGTTCACCTCCATGGCGCCTGTTGGGCAGAGCTGTTCACATAACCAGACCATGCAGGGGCCGCAGGTATTATAGTTTATTTTTGGTGAATCGGCCAGATCAATGCTTTTAGTGGGACAGTTATCCATGCATTTAGTGCATTTGGGATAAAGGCATATATCCGCATTATGCACTGGCTTAAGTTTAACCATATCGGCCATTCCCTCTCCGCCGCCAAGGTCCATTACTGCCCCGTAGAGTTTATCGTATTCTTTCCTGTCAGGTAATTCCGGTATGAGGTGAGTATCTCCCTGTGCTATCCTCAGGCTGCGCTGAGTGATATCCTTTCCGAACTCCCTTGCCTCTTTCAGGTCGATTTTATCAGGGTGTCCATCAGTATAATATGGTTTTGGCATGAGCGGTATGAAACCGCTGCCATACCAGTCATTCCAGCCGGTAACTGTGAGCCCCTTTCTCCTTAGCCCTTTTACCACCCTTTCTATGTAGCCCCCTGCGCATGTGCCGTGTGTGCAAAAGGTAAATCCATATTTGCCTGTCAGATCAGGCATGGCACTAATAAAATCTGTTACAGGAGCGGGCTCCTGAAAACTCTGCACAAAGGAGCCCAGACCAATCAAGTCATATTTTGATAATTTATTGATATCCACATCCTTCATAGGTGCGATATCACATTCATTAAAGAGCTCTTTGATGCCGGAGTGTATTTTCTCAGCTATCTGTTTTGTGTTCCCTGTCCATGAGTGGTAGATTATTATACTTCTCATACAAATATTCTCCTTCTTAATTTTTAACGATACCAAATAGTAGCAGGGAAAATATAATATAGTTGCCCGAAATTATTGTAATCTGCTATCTTTCACGGGCAGGCACGGGGGCCTGCCCCTACAGATTATAATTATTTCCCTGTACCCTGTGCCCTGAGCCCTGTACCTTGAGCCCTGTCTCAACCCTATCCATCTCTTCCAGCGCCCTGCGCCTGCGGTAATATGATGGCAGCAGCAGGATAAATACAACAATGGCCATCAGTATCACCAGTGAAGCTGATTCAAACATAATAGAATAATTATACATATCATACACCATACTGCCTAAAACAGGACCGAGAAAAAGGCTTACATCTATGCCGATATACAGGGTATTGCTGGCAACCCCTCTCTTAAGGGGTGTTTCGGAAAGCATGCACATGGAATACATTGCAGGCTGAAATGCGCCGAATCCTAAAGATGCAACAGCTGCGCCAATGAGCATTGTGCCGATTGTTTTCGCTGATCCTATTATAATAAATGAGAGGGCCATTATTATCAGGCTTGGGATAAGAATCCTGGTTAATCCGTATCTATCGGTCAGATAACCGCTTGCCGGTCTTGTAATTACAAGGACTCCTGCCAGTACAGTATAAAATGAGCTTATCCCCGAAATATTGAGCTCTTTTGCATACTCAACAGTATACACATTATATAATGACCACCCTAAATAAATAAAAAACATAACCAGTGCCATGGGAATCGCATGAACAGAGGCTATATTTTTATACCATGCCCCTGTGCTTAATATATCTTCCTTTGTTTTTTTATCCGGTAAAAGAAAAAGACCCGGAATGAGCCCCAGAAATGAAATAACCGCTGCAAAAAGAAAAACAGATGTAAATCCAAAGTTTTCATTTTTTAAATTTGTGCCAAAGTTCAGAATGCTTATTCCCAGGGTTGGCGCCAAAGCCATACTGAGTGATGAACTGAGCCCGTAAATCCCCATCCCGGAGGCCATTTTTTCTTTGGGAAGGTTATCCCCGGCCAGGGTCATCGTAAGGGTTCCTACAAGTGCATACTGAAGACCATGAAGCAGCCTGAAAGCGATAAAGGCAGATATATTATCAAAAAGCGCGTAACCGATATTTGCAACTCCACCGATAAAGAAAACCAGTATCATCAGTTTTCGTTTGTCAAATTTAGTAAGAACCGGGCCTGATATTGGCCGCATTGAGAAGGCGACACCAAAAAAGATGCCTGTTAAGAGCCCCATAATATGGGCGCTGGCCCCCAGATGAAGGGCATAGGAGGCAATAAGAGGATTTATGGCAAAATGTGAAATGGCGAGTATAAAGGATATCAGCAATATACAAATAAAATTACGGTTCCATATTGTGACCGGCACCCCTGTTTTTGAACTCTTCAAGTAATGACTCCTTTTTGACCTCGGTTAATTATATTGACACAATATGGACTTTTGTATACTTGTATACATTAGTAATGATTTTGGCAAGAACAGAGTGCTGAAATTTCAAATTCATCTGTGAGCCATCAATATTTTTATCGGGTTTCAATATGCTCGATTAACCATCCTGTAATAAATTACTAAAGGAGATTTACCATGAATAGATCAATAAAGTTGCGTTATGGATTTCTGGTCAACTGCCTGTTCCTGTCACTGTTAATCCTGACAACAATCGGAAGTCAGATAACCTTTGCAGCCATTGCTCTTCCCGGTCACGCGCCGGAGGGCTTTAACAAAATCAGACCGGATATCCCGCAAGGTAAGCTGGAGACCATTACCTATAATTCAAAGAGTATAGGCGTAGATCGCAAGGCGGTCGTCTACACCCCTCCAAACTATGATCCGAATAAAAAATATCCGATTCTCTACCTGATGCACGGGATAGGAGGAAATGAGACCCATTGGACAACCCTCTGCTCAGCCAATAAGATCCTCGATAACCTGATTGCTGATAAAAAGGCTGTGCCAATGATCATTGTAATGCCTAACGGACGGGCCACAGCCGAACCGCCTTCAGGTAATTTCATGGCAGACTTTAATTACTACGCCAACCTTGAGCCGGACCTGCTGAATGATTTGATGCCCTATATTGAATCACATTATTCTGTAAACAAGAGCAGGGACCACCAGGCCCTTACAGGCCTTTCCATGGGAGGAGGTCAGGGGCTTAATTTCGGGATCAACAATATCGACAAATTTGCATGGGTAGGCGGCTTTTCTTCTGCACCCAACCTCCAGCCGCCCACTGTTCTCGTACCCAAGATTCAGAATGCCAAGGAAAAACTGAGCCTGCTCTGGATAGGCTGCGGGGACAAGGACAACCTGATTACTGGAAGCTGGAACCTGCATAAGGCCCTGGATGAGGCAAAAATTAATCATGTATGGTATCTTGATTCAGGGGTGCACGAAGTCCCTGTATGGGATAATAACCTGTACCTGTTCGCCCAGATGCTCTTTAAACCCGCAGGATCAGTTACGCCTCCGCCCTCTATTGGAACATATGACGGCACCCAGCCGATCAGTATGGGAATGGGGATGCCGGGCATGGGCCGTGGCCCAATGCCGGGGGCCGGTGCACCCGGTGGCGGGGTCAATTCCGAGTTTACGGCAACAAGAGAGAATGGCGGGAGTTCATCAAAGGGGATCGCAGGGAAATGGATCGCAAAGGATGGTGACAACAATTTAAAGTATGATTTCAGGGTTGATGGCTCCATACTCACAGGCACCATCGAGAATACGCAAATGCCAGGGGCAATTGAGATTAAGGATGGAACAATACAAGGAGACAATCTCTCTTTTTCCTATGAACGCAAGATGGGTGAACAAAGTTTTACTATGAAATGGACAGGAACCCTTTCAGGCAATGAACTCAAGCTGAAACGCAGCCTCGGAGGCGGTATGGGCGGCTTTGGAGGCGGAGGGATGCCGGGAGGTGGACGCTAACAGAAGCGTTGGGTTTACACAATCCAAAGCTTTAATAGGGTACGGAGTTAAGTAATATGTGAAAAGATGATTATCTGCTTTTTATTATTGATAGATAAATCAGATACTCTGTAATGCAAAGGCAGTTAAGGTTTTTATCTTAACTGTCTTTTGCTTTTTATTTAGGTGGTTAATGCAAACCAATCTTTAGAGGCTCTGAAGGTTGAATCAATGTGGGTAAATATTCCAAAAAATGATAATAAAACGTCAAGCCGCATTTTTTGCTAACAGCTCGCGAACTGCAGGAATAAGTTCATTTGGAACTTCAACAAAAGTCTGAGATATATCTTCCCAGGCAGCTTCATCTTCTGCAACAGCTTCTTCCTCTGTCTGGCTCTCATAATGATCAAGGACACATTTTACACGTTCTTCATCCCACCCTTTTGGAAACCTGTTTTTTTTCATCAGTTTATTCTCCTTTTCCCCCTGCGCTTAAACGCCTTTAGAGGCTTTCCTTTTAATTCATAAGCAGTAATTACGAATATACTATCAGGCTCAGAGTCCTGAACATAAATAACCCGAAGATATTTGCCACCCCTTGTCTGACCAATTGCGATCCGAGAATTTTCTTTACCTCGTCGATCTTCGCTTGGTTTCTGTAACACATCCTTCACTTCATTTTCCTGCACATCATGATTGTAAATATGAGGCAGATTTGTTTCTGGATCTATGTAATAGCGAATTTTCATTTTATTATATCAGAATACAGTTTTTGGTCAAATTTCCGATGCGAAGCAAATTAAATGATAATTTTTTTGCACACAATATATGAAAATACATGTGTCGGGTCAAGAAAAGAATACGTTGAGCAAGCGGCAGGTAGGCCGATGACTCTTTGCAATTTTATCAGGTGTGGATTCACCTCGCACTAAGTAGAAAAACACATACAATTCCTCACCAAAAAAATGACATTAGGCACATTCCCCTCCTTAACTTGACATCAGTACACCCGGTACGAAACTGGAAAAAATGTTTATTTAGGAAGGAGTTCTATGTTTTAACCCTTGATCCTGTTTTTATCTTCCCTAATGAAAGATATCGCTGCAGCAGGATAAAGATACACAAAAGGATGCCGATAAAGACCTTTGTCCACCAGGTGCTCAGGTTCCCCTGAAACGTGATGATGGTCTGGATCAGCCCCAGGATCATGACACCGATAACTGTTCCCTCCATAAAGCCCACACCGCCTGTTAAAAGGGTTCCCCCGATAACAACAGCGGTAATTACATCCAGTTCAAGTCCTGTGCCGGCAAGCGGGTATCCAGCAAGGGTATAGAGGGAATAGACCAGCCCCCCTGCTGCACAGATGGTGCTGTTGAGGGTGTATATGAGGATTTTGCTCCTTCCAACCGGAAGACCCATTAGGATGGCAGATTTTTCATTATCGCCTATGGCATAAATATTTCTGCCGAAACGTGTATAATGCAGGATATATGCGCCAAGCATAGCCATTACAATAAAGGTAACCGCATAGGCAGGTAGCCTGATTCCATTACCCAGTGGAATAGAAGCCTTTGAGATAGTGAGAAAAAGTTCATTGCGGATGGGCACAGAGTCAAGGCTTATCACGAAGGATAGCCCCCTGGCCAGAAACATCCCGACAAGGGTTACAAGAAAAGGGGGCATTTCAAGAAAGTGTATCATGCTTCCCATAGTAAAGCCCAGCACTGCGCCGCAGAGGAGGCAGATGAAGATAACCATAAATGGCGATATGCTGGTGCGTGATAGCAGGTTTGCACATAAAACCCCGGTAAATGCGACAAGAGAACCAACAGAGAGATCAATCCCTCCTGAGATGATGACAAAGGTCATGCCAATGGCGATGATGCCGACAAAGGCGTTATCTATAAAGAGGTTAATAAAAACACGGAGAGAAAAAAAGCCTTTATAGGCAAATGTACCTGAGAGATAGATCAGGATGAATACCAGAAAGGTTGAAAGGATTGGTATATTTTTCTGGCTTAATCGAAATCTCATGATGGCCTGTCTCCTGAATGTAAAATAAGCGAGAGCTGATCCCGCAGTTTTTTAGACTGGATCAGCGCCACCATGATGATTATTACTGCCTTGAATACCAGCACGACCTGGGGCGGGACACCGCGCGTAATGATGGTTGTTGTAAGGGACTGGATAATAAGTGCCCCGATGATAGCGCCAGCCATTGAAAAACGTCCTCCGTTTATGGTCCCCCCGATAATAACAGCGGCGATTGCATCCAGTTCCATAAATATTCCTGCATTGTTGGCATCTGCTGCCTTTATATCCGCAGTAATGATCAGACCTGCAAGGCCAGCGCAGAACCCTGAAAAACCATAGGTTAAGGTTGTTATCATCCTTACCGGTATCCCCATGTAACGGCTTGCAAGGGGATTTGCGCCTGATGCCTCAATGAAAAGCCCGAGTGTTGTTTTTCTGGTAATGGCCCAGGTGAGAATAAAGAGGAGAATCACCATGATAACAGGGAAGGGCAGCCCCAGGAAGAAACCGCTTCCTATGAACTGGAAGGGTGCATGCTCAAATACAATGATCTGCCCGTGTGTGATTAACTGTGCAATCCCCCTGCCCACTGTCATGAGTATAAGTGTGGCGATAATAGGCTGGACACCTATGTAAGCCACAAGAAAGCCGTTCCATAACCCCAGAATGATTGATAGCACAAGAGGCACAAGAAGCACTATGATCAAAGAGGTCTGGTCACCATATTCCAGGATGCCTTTAACATAATCAGGCCTGATAAGCTGCGCTGCTAAAGCCCCTGAGATGGCAATGATTGCGCCCACTGACAGATCAACGCCCCCGGTTGCGTAAACCAGGGTCATACCGATTGTGATAAGTATAACCGGCGCACCCCTGTTGAATATATCTATCAATGAGCCGAACAGGTGACCGTTCTTTATCTCAATGTGGAAAAATCCATCTGTGAAAATCAGATTGAATAAAAGTATGGCTATAAAGGCGAGCAGGGGATAGATGATGCTCAGGTCTGAAGAGCCAGGGTTCAAAAGAGATCTCTTTTTCTTAACAATGTTCATAATCTCTCTCCAGTGCCTTCCTGAGCAAGTGTTGTCATGATTGTCTCTTCAGATATATTTTCGCCCGAAATCTCCCCTACCTTTTTTCTGTCCTTCAGTATTGCGACACGGCTGCATGTGTGAACGATCTCTTCCAGCTCAGAGGAGATAAAGAGGATGCTGCGGCCTTCCTCCCTTAACCTGAATATCAGTTTCTCTATCTCTGCCTTGGCGCCCACATCAATACCCCGTGTGGGTTCGTCCAGTATCAGGAGGCGCGGATTCATGGCCATCCAGCGGGCAAGGATAACCTTCTGCTGGTTTCCACCGCTCAAGGTTCCGGCCTTCTGCTCTCTGCCTGATACCTTTATCTTTAACAACTCTATATATTGGTCTGTTATTCTATCCTGTTCCTTCCTTGATATGCTCCTCAAGAAACCTCTGCGGGACTGTAGCGGTAGAACGATATTTTCTCTTACTGTAAGATCCGGGATAATGCCTTCGGTTTTCCTGTCTTCAGGGCAGAAGGCTATTGAATGAGAGATAGCATGCCTGGGAGAGTGAATGGCAACAGGTTCATTGTCTATTTCCATTGTTCCGCCTGTGGGCCTGTTAATGCCGAAAAGGAGTTTTGCCACCTCTGTACGCCCTGAGCCAAGCAGCCCGGCCAGGCCAACCACCTCACCTTCGCATATCCCAAGATCAAACGGAAACAGGACACCCTTTTCTTCTACATTATTGAGGGTCATGAAGGGTTCTTTTTGTGAAGGTGTCTCTTCAGCTCTTTTACCTGATGATACCATCTCCTGTTCCAGCTCCTTACCCAGCATCTTTGATATCAACTGAAAACGCGGAAGCTCTGCTGTTTTGTATTCACCGATAAACTGCCCGTTTCTTAAGACCGTGATTCGGTCTGATGTCTCATATACCTGGTCAAGAAAGTGTGTAATAAAGATGATGCCCATTCCTTCATCCTTAAGCCTCTTCATTGTCTTGAAGAGGTTTTTGCATTCCGCCATGTCAAGGCTGGAGGTTGGTTCATCCAGGATCAGGATATTTGCCCTGATATCAATGGCCCTTGCTATGGCCACCATCTGCTGGATAGCTGTGGAGAAAGAGGAGAGGGGGAGGGTTACATCGATTTCAAGATCGAGTTTGGCAAGGGCATTTTTGGCATTCATGTTAATGGCCTTCCAGTCAATCCTGATGCCTTTCATGGGCTGGCGGCCTATAAATATATTTTCCGCTACAGAAAGATTGGGGAGCAGATTTATCTCCTGGTATACGGTGCTGATTCCCTTACTGGCCGCATCCATGGGGGATGAGGCATCGAACTCTTTGCCTTCAAATTTAATGGAACCGCTGCCTTTTTTATGGACTCCTGTAAGCACCTTAATCAGGGTGGATTTACCAGCGCCATTTTCACCCATGAGCGCATGGATCTCCCCGCGCCTCAGGGTGAAATCCACAGCGTCAAGGGCCTTAACACCGGGGAAGCTCCTGGTCAGGCCTCTTATTTCAAGCAAAACATTGCCAATATCTGGCATCAATATCTCATCTCCTTGTTAAACAACAGGGCAGACGCAGGGGTCCGCCCCTACGTTATTTTTACCTGGCCCCCTATCCTGTCAGGTGCAGCTTCAGAAAAGGCCGAAATTTTATAAGTTCTGGCTGACATCTGAACGCTGATTGCTGAAAGCTGCCTTTTTAATACTTCCTGCTCCCTATTGCCTCAGCGGCAGTCTCCTGCGGAAACACCCCCTCTTCTGTTACAATCTTTTTAGGTACAGATTCACCCTTTGCCAGCGCCTCCACTGCATCAAAGAGCTGCGGCCCAAGGAGCGGGCTGCACTCAATAGTGCAGTTCAGCTTTCCCTCTATCATTGCCTCAAATGCGCCTCTTACAGCATCAATGGAGACAATGATAATATCTTTGCCAGGCGCCAGTCCATATGCCTCTATCGCCTGTATGGCGCCTATGGCCATGTCATCATTATGTGAAAAGAGGACATTTATGTTTTTACCTTCAGTCTTAAGAAATGCCTCCATTATCTCCTTACCGCCTGACCGGGTGAAATTCCCGCTCTGGCTTTTAATGACCTCCATTCCCGGATGATCTTTTATAACCTCCTCAAAACCCTTCTTTCTGTCAATAGCAGGGGCAGAACCCACAGTACCCTGAAGTTCCACTATTTTCACATTCGTGTAGCCATTTTCAACGAGCCAGCGTGCGGCCCTGCGGCCCTCCTCAACAAAGTCTGAGCCCATGAATGTCACCCATAAAGAGTCATCCTGCACATCCACCCCGCGGTCAATCAGGATAACAGGTATACCCGCATCCTTGGCTTCCCTCAGAACCGCCTCAAATCCGGTTTCAACAACAGGAGAAAATGCGATAACATCCACGCCCTGGGCAATGAAGTTCCTGATAGCCTTGATCTGGTTCTCCTGCTTCTGCTGGGCATCTGAGAAGATCAGCTTTATGTTGGCCCTTTTTGCCGCCTCGCTCCGGATGGATTCGGTATTGGCGACCCTCCATGCACTTTCAGCCCCTATCTGTGAGAAGCCCACAGTAATGGTGCCGTCATCTTTGGCTGTCTGTGAACAGCCTGAGATGAATAACAGAGCTGCACAAATTATAGCAGCGATCTTGATTTGCTTTTTCATATTATGATACCTCCAAAAAAAATTAGATTGTTCCTGTTTGTTTCCATACCCTTATGGCCTTGATATCTCCTGTCGGGCAATATGCCTCACAGGCCCCGCAGCCATTGCATTTTATTGGATTAACAGCGGGATATGATTCATAAGCCTCTTCATCCCACGTGATTTTTATCGCCTCAAAGGGGCAGGCGCGTATGCAGGTATTGCAGTCGCTGATGCCCCAGAGGCAGAGGGACATGTCCACCCTTGCAATCCCGATTACATACCTGTTCTTCTGCTCCAGATTAAGGTGCTGTAAAGACCCGCTGGGGCATGCCTTTGTACATGCATTGCAATTTTCATTGCAATATTCTTTGTTAAACCGGATTACCGGTGTGAAAAACCCCAGAACACCTGAGCCTCCAGTATCAGGATGTATGATCCTGGAGGGACAGGCACGGACGCAGTTGCCGCATCTTAAACAAAGGGCTGTGAATTCAGCCTCCTTAATTGCGCCCGGCGGACGCAGCAGGGAATTCATGGATTCTGCATGTCCCGCTTTTTTTGCCAGGAGGCCTAATCCCAATCCTGCTGCAATTGCGATAAATACCCTGCGCGTGGATGGAAGCAGCTCTTTATATCCATTTATTACCTGTGGCTCTTTTACCGGCCTTTTTATAAATCTCCTGCAAAAAGAGGCTGCATCATCAAGAATATCCTGTGTTGCGCCTAAAGGGCATATGCGGGCACACCATAGATTACCCGAAGTCAGTGAAAGCAACAGTAAGATTACCATGCCTGAAATAGAAATAATAACAGCGGATAAAGCTGATGCCTTATAGACAGAAAATGCACTGTTTAATAATGCGAGCGGGTCCATCCACAAAAAAAGAGGGTATCCGACTATTGCGCCTGCAATGGTTAAAAGCACGATGTATCTGCCTATCGGGGGAGAGCCTTTCCACCAGGGTTTAACAATGGGCCTGATCCTTGAGACATTATCAAGTAACAGGCCGACAGGGCATACATAGCGGCAGAAAAACCTTTTTCGGAACAGGGCAATAAAAGAAAAAAGGAGGCCCAGAATTGATCCAAGCCATAATGCCCCTCCTGCCAGTATTGTACATATTGTTACAAAGGGGCTTGCCTGGACTAATATCCTTGAGCTGTGAACCCAGAATGGGAATGGCAATAACAGCAGTATTGTTATCACAAAACATCCCAGCCTTACATAAAGGCGCATATTTTGCCTTTCTCCAGTCATTTATTAAAAACCTCCATTACCATATTAACCTGCAATTCTAAGATAGATATAGTAAGCGGATATCAGGATCTGTATTATAATGGCTGCACCGCTCCACAACCTCATTACAGAACCTGGCTGATCAGAAGCAGGAACCTCTCCCCTGAACATGCTTCTGTGATTAAGCCATGCTATAAAAGGCCCCACAAGAAAGGCAATTACTGATGTCATGTCAATAAATGCTTCAAAGCTTTTCATCAGTGTGGCTATAACTGCCAGACTTACAATAACCAGGAACACCATCACCCAGTCATAGAAACGCCTGCCCATAAATTTATTGCCTGACCCTGGCAGCATCTCAATAGCAAGCGCCTCTATCACACGGGGATATCCGTCCATCACCGTGATAAGGGTTGAAAACATGACAGTAATGGCTGCTATACCTATCGGGTAATAGGCCCAGTTCCCCACAAGTTCGGTAAAAAGCCTGATAACCTGATTGGCAAAACCAATGGAATTCTTTTCCGGGGTTATGCCGTTGCAATACATCACAACCATGCCCAGCAGAACAAAGCATACGGCCAGTAAAAAGGTAGTGATAAAACCGATATTAAAATCCAGCTTTGCCTCAGAAACAGTAACCTCACGTCCAAAGTCCCTTGCCTTTGCGCGGGCCCATAAAGACTGAAGCACAGATGCATCCATGGGGGTGGGCATATAACCTGCCATTGCAACCACATAGAGCATGGTGGCCCCGTCAAAGCTGACGCACCCAAGTGACATACCATGAAATCTCAGCTTGAACAGGGCGCTTATTGTGGTTATTATGATCAGCAGTGTGAATACTGAAACTATCCCTTTAGTCAGCCTCTCCAGTATATGGTAACGCCCTGTTATCAGGATCACGGCGCAAATTATAAGGAGGAGGCCGTTGTCAACCAGCATCCCGAATGACACCCCGAGCACAGCATTGATAAGCGCAGTGGTAACAAGCGTTATTGCCGCTGTAATAAATACCATGCTCAATAACTGGGAAAGCCCGAAAAGCCAGAGGGTCCACCTGCCAAAGCTGATATAGCTGTCCACAAGTGAACGGCCCGTTGCGGCAGCAAACTCGCTGCCGAAACGAATACCGGGATACTTGACCAGACAGAAAAAGAGGATAAAAGGGATCATTGCCAGACCATACACTGCACCTGAGCGTGTGGAGTAGACCAGGTGTGATACACCCACTGCTGCGGCAGTGTACAAAATACCCGGGCCAAGTATGGCCCATAGATTGTTGCCGGACTTTCTCATTCCATATTCCTCATGCCTATCCAGGAAGGATTACGCCCCTCTTTTTAAGGGTTGCCTGCAATGCCTTTATATCAATCTTTCTTAAGTCTGTATTGCCCGCTATTGCCTGTGCCGCTGCTACCCCTGCTGCCTCGCCAAGGGCAATACAATGGGGTATAAGGTTAAAATATTCATTTACAATCATCTCAGATGCAAATGCCCTGCATGCAACCAGCATATTGTCCACCTTTGCCGGTATCATGCAGCGGTAGGGCA
Organism: Desulfatiglans sp.; assembly: GCA_012513605.1. Lineage (NCBI taxonomy): Bacteria > Pseudomonadati > Thermodesulfobacteriota > Desulfobacteria > Desulfatiglandales > Desulfatiglandaceae > Desulfatiglans > Desulfatiglans sp. The sequence goes on from JAAZBV010000128.1 coordinate 20,055, forward strand.
TGTATGTTACCGGGTATTTTATAGAATCCTTGCCGCGATCCACATCAGGGAATACTGCAACAGTATCTGTGAAGGGGGTCTCTGTATTCATGTCCTTTTCACTCACTACATAATCTCCTGTAACGCGTCTTGCGCCGCGGGTGCCGAGCTGGGGGTTTGAGAGCACAATGAAGCTCTTCTCAAAACCGGGGATATGCTTCTTGAAATAATCGTGAGTTATCAGCATATCCTTACGGCCTTTAAACTCAACACGGGTAAGCTCATCCACATCCACCTGGCTTGTGTTTGCATAGCGCGGGAAACACCATACAACATGCTCCTGGTTTTTCAGGTTGCTTGTGAGGAATCCCCCGTGCCCTCCAGCCTTTCTGACCTCGCGCATGTGATCTGTCAACTCTTTAGTGTGTGACGCTTTGTAATCGTCATATTTTTTAAGGTCAACATTATCTATCCAGTATGAAAATGAGAGGTTGGCAATCCTCATTGTGCGTTCTATATCCATCTTGAAATCGGCCCCTGCATATGGCAGAAGGTCACCATCGCCTGTGGCGTCTATTACAACCTTTGCAAGCACTGCCTGTCTTCCTGACTTGCTCTCAAAGATGACACCCCTGGCCCTGTTGCCCTCCATTATGGGCTCTGTTCCCCATGCATGGAGGTATGTCTTTACCCCTGCCTCTTCAACCATATCCTGTAAAATGCATTTTGATATCTCGGCATCAATATGAGCCGAGTATATTACCCTCTGCTCACGTATATTAAAAAAGGAGCGGTTCTGGTAATATGCCACAAGCTTTTTATCATCCGAACCCCAGTGCTCTTTTTTCGGGTAATCAGCCGCCTCCCTGCGGTCGAGCCGGTCTATCCACTCCTGGGTAATGCCTGCTATCTGCTGTTTACCGCTGAAGTCGCTCAGGTTGGGGATAATGGTAACAAGACCACCTGTGCCCATACCGCCAAGGTGCTCGTATCTTTCTATAAGGACAGTATCTGCGCCGCTCCTGGCCGCTGCTACGGCCGCGCCTATACCACCGGGGCCTCCGCCTACAACCACAACATCGGCTGTTCGGCATACCTTTGTCTCACGGGCTGCCTCCTTGATTGTCTTTCCTGTAATCGCGGCCTGCTGGGCTGAACTGACTGATACAGGAAGCAGCATGCCTCCTGCCCCGGCAGCAATGGCTGCGCCTGTAATAGTAGTATTTTTGAAAAAATCACGCCGTGTTATGCCCTTTTCTTTTTGCAATTTCATGATTAAAACTCCTCTATAAAAAAATAAATATCTTATTTCCATACCTTCATTCAAAACTGTTGTTTTTAGATTCTAGCGGTCTGCTATCAGCGTTCAGCAAAAGGCATTCAAAACAAAGAGTTGGCTGACATCTGATCGCTGACTGCTGAAAGCTCCATCCAGAATTTGTCTTTTTCTGGATGGATACCAGCTAACCTGGAAGTACCACCCCCTGTTTCTTTAACGTTGCCTGTAATGCCTTGATATCAACCTTTCTCACATCAATGCCAGAATTAATCGCCTGTGCCGCCGCTGCCCCTGCAGCCTCTCCAAGGCAGACACAATGGTGAATTAGATTGAATGCATCATTGATAACAGCGTCTGATGAAAAGGCCCTGCATGCAACAAGCATATTATCAACATTGCGCGGTATCAGGCAGCGATAGGGCATATACATTAAGGGATTTTTATCATCCAGGTTGGGGAATATGGCAATGGTGTCATTAAATGGGGTTTTTGCATTCATATCCTCTTTTTTTACAACATAATCTCCAACAACCCGCCTGCCTCCTCTTGTACCGAGCTGCATATTTGTCAGAACTATGAAGCTCTTTTCAAAACCTGGAATATGTTTTTTGTAAAAATCATGTGTTATGAGCATCTCTTTACGGCCTAAAAACTCTACCCGTGTAAGCTCCTCTACATCATACTGACATGTATTTGCGTAGCGGGGAAAGCACCAGACAACATTCTCCTGGTTTTTCAGGTTGCTTGTAAGAAAACCGGCTTTCCCGCCGAGTTTTTTCAGCTCACCCAGTTTGGCAGAGAGTTCCTTTGCATTTGATTTTTTATATTCCTCATATTTTTTAAGATCAACATTATCTATCCAGTATGAAAAGGAGAGGTTTGCTATCCTCATGGTGCGCTCGATATGGGTTTCAAACTCTGCACCGGCATAAGGCAGTAGGTCACCATCGCCTGTGGAGTCAATGACAACCTTTGCAAGCACCGCCTGCCTGCCTGACTTGCTCTCAAAGATTACCCCCCTGGCCCTGTTGCCCTCCATTATGGGCTCTGTCCCCCAGGAGTGGAGATAGGTCTTTATTTTAGCCTCTTCCATCATGTCCTGAAACAGGCACTTTGATATCTCTGCATCGATGTGTGCGGAATAGCCGACCCTGTTACCTGTCGCATAAAAAAAGGAGCGGTTATTGTAATATTCAACAAGCTTTTTATCGGTTGAACCCCAGTGCTCCTTCTTGGGGTAATCTGCCCCATCCCTTTTATCCAGCCTCTCTATCCATTCCTGGGTGATTCCTGCTATCACCTGTTTACCGGTAATATCGGTCATGGCCGGGATAATGGTAACAAGGCCCCCTGTCCCCATGCCGCCAAGGTGTTCATACCTTTCAATAAGAACTGTATCAGCCCCGTTCCTTGCTGCTGACAAGGCCGCACCTATACCGCCTGGTCCTCCGCCAACAACCACAACATCCGCTGTGCGGCAAACCTTTGTCTCACGGGCAGCCTCTTTGATCGTCTTACCTGTTATCGAGGCCTGCTGGGCTGAACTGGCTGATACAGGAAGCAGAATGCCTCCTGCCCCGGCAGCAATGGCTGCTCCTGTGATAGTAGTATTTTTGAAAAAATCACGTCGTGTTAAGCCGATACCTTTTGACGATTTCATGGTTTTTTCTCCTCTATGTAAATGATATTTTTTATTTACTCTTTTCCCTCAACCCTGAAAAATATGTATCAATTACCTTCAATCTCTCCATATTAGGAACATGCCTTGCCCCTGGAGTTGCATCAAATACCATTACCTTTTGATCAGTCTCTGTAAAAGCAGGCCATTCAGGCAGACCCTGGCCGTTAGGATTACCGGTTTTTGCAAAGTTAGCCCAGTAGCTGCTTATCATGTCAGAGAGTTCCAGATCATCTTCAGGTGTTGTTTCTACTCCACCCAATGTCTGGAATGCATATGGTACGTCGCTTCCATGCCCTGATCCTGTATCAGGTGGACCGGGGTTGTAGTCAAAATAATACTGGTAGGCACTGTTTTTACCCTTCTGTGTCTGAAGGCGTGACCATGCCCAGGTATTCCATGAGAAGGAGCTGTCGTTCCTGATATCCCTTGATGCCCTTGTTGCCTCAGCATCTGTTGCGTGGGGGTATGCGCTTAATATCAATTCTGCCTGCGGGCCATACTGCTCCTTGATCTGCTTCTCAAAATCTGCCTTGGTTAATTCCTGGTTTCCGCCGAATGAGCCCATTTCATTGGATGTGTGCCCCAGTAATACCGGTGTGTCATTAAAGTTACCTGCCATGTACAGTGAGTAAAGGTCATTCGATATGACATAACCGTCTGCCACCGGCCTGAACCTCATACCACCCATCCCGCCTGAAAGTTTATTCTGTATATCATCTGCGCTTAATGCACGGGCCGCTTTAATGTCTGCTGCACCCAGCTCCTTTAAAAACTGTTCGCCGTTTGATTCTGCAAGTTTAAGTGCAGGCAGCCCCAGGCCAATACCTGCCTGATTCTCTGTCATAAGGGGCGTAAATGACCCCCCGCTCATGCAGATGGCCCTGTGAAAAAGTCCCTTTGTAAGGGGGGTGGCTGCGAGCAGGCTTATGGCTGCGCCTCCGGCAGAATGGCCGAATATGGTTACATTCCCCGGGTCTCCACCGAAATTTGCAATATTATCCTTTACCCATTTTAATCCTTCAACCATGTCAAGCATCCCATAGCTGCCTGACCCATTACCGCTCTCTATGCTTAATTCGGGGTGTGCAAGAAAACCGAATGGCCCCAGCCTGTAGGCGACACTCACCATTACAACCCCCTTTCTGGCAAAACCCATTCCATCATACATGGGTGTGCTTGTAGAGCCACCGCTGTAACCGCCGCCATGCACCCAGTAGATAACCGGCAGTTTTTCATCTGTTTTTTTTGCCGGGGTCCACACGTTAATGTAAAGGCAGTCTTCGCTGACAGGTGAGGTATTACCCATGGCGTTTGCCGTCTGCATACATGCGTCGCAGAAGACATCGGTTTTTTTTATGCCGCTCCATGGCCGCACAGGTGCAGGGGCCTTCCAGCGCAAATCTCCTATAGGCGGCGCGGCAAAGGGGATACCTTTATAGGTCAATATCCCATCCTCTTCTATCCCTTCAATTGTTCCACCTGTTACCTCAACCTTTGTTGTTACAGGAGGCGCCTCCTTTATCTCTGGCGCACTGCTTTTCTTAACCTGATTTTTATCAGGTGTTGAATCGCATGCAAAGGTTATGAAAAACATAAACAGAATGATTGTCAGCCAGATTGAGTATTTAATTTTCATGTTGAAACCTCCTTTAAAAAAACCGGTTTAAAAATTAATCAATCCTTTATTAAAGGTGCAATGCAGGTTTCTCTCCAGCATTGTTGGTATACATTTGTTGCAGGAGGTACATAAAGATCTCTTTGATGAACCTTCTCTGAACTTCTTTACAATATGCTGATCCATAATAAATGGCCTGCACATTGATATGGCATCCGCTATCCCATCATCTAATACCTTTTCCATATCAGAAAGGTTTCTCATTCCGCCGACCAGTATTAAGGGCTTAGATATGGCCTCTCTTGCCCCTTTACATTCCTCAGCATAATAGGGGTCCATCCTGTTCGGCCTGATATGGTTAAAGGGGGTCTCTTCGACACCCTCGCTCACCTCTATTGCATCCATTCCTGCATCAATGAACATTTTTGCTGAATTTATCCCCTCTTGTGCGCTCTTGCCCTCAGGGTGGTATTCCTTTATCCCAAGCTTTATCAGTATTGGAAAATCAGCCCCTGTAGCCTTTCGCAGCCCTTCAGTAATCTTTATTACAAACCTTGCCCTGTTTGAAGGTGACCCGCCCCATTTATCACTCCTCCTGTTTGTAACAGGAGAGAGAAATGCGCTTACAAGCCAGCCATGAGCAGCATGGATCTGCACACCGTCAAAGCCAGCCTCGGCTGCCCTTGCTCCCGCCTTTACGAATTCATCCACCTTTTGTTCAACTTCATCGGAGGATAATTCTCTCACCTTGAGATTGTTTGCAGGATTGACTGTCTCTGAGGGGCCAACCGTCTGGAATCCGCACAGGTCAGGGTTCCCGAACCAGCCTGCATGCATAAGCTGTGCGACTATCTTTCCGCCATTGGCATGGACAGTGTCTGTTATCTTCTTAAGGGAGGGGATCATTTCATCAGTATGGATCCCCAGTTGACCAGGGGCAGCCCAGCCGTCAAGGCCGGGGAAGAGCCCGCTTGAAACAATGAGCCCGACCTCACCCCTTGCAAGTTCCCTGTAAAAATTGAGCTGCGCCTCGGTTACAACCTGGTTTTCACCAAGGTTGTCTACTGTTGCTGACCGGACAAAACGATTCTTTATTATCATCCTGTTTATCTGTAACGGTTTAAATATCTCTGACATTTATCTGTTCCTTTCAGGTCTGACTCTGTAACCTCTAACACTGTTTATGTTTTTTTAGATATTGCCGCATCAGAAATTTCATCAGCTCATCCGGCCCTCTGTTATCCACACAAACCTCATCATAGAAACAGATCCTGTTTGGATCTTCTTCGGTGAACGGTTTCCAAAAAGGCATGTCTGATCCGTCCGCATCCTTTCCATTCGGGTCGCCGGTGCGTATAAAGTTCGCCCAGTAATTACACATTTTGCGCGCCAGGTCATAATGCATACCCACAAAGGGTCTCCAGCACTTGGCAAGGGTCTCAAAAAAGAACCAGAGATCAACAGAATGAAATGCCCCCGGGTTATCCCAGCCTGGTATCCCTGCGTTAAAGACCCAGTAATATATGGGAGTTTTATCACCTGTTCGTTTTTTTGCCTTTCCGATAAGCCTGATGGAATATTCCAGGTGGCTAACAGTGGCCCTGTAGAGCATCTCGGAGATACTGCCTGTATCGGATTTACAGAGATTAAGGAATTCGTCCGCATCCGATCCATAGGCCTCTCTGGCAAAGGCCACAAATTCATCGACAGTTTTGACAAGTGGTCTGTCAGGAAATTCTGTGGCAGTGTGGCCGAACATCATGGGGACAAGCTCGCATCTGTTAGCCATAAAACGCTCATTTGCATCGCCCACATAAAATTTATCATCGATTACAGGCCCCCAGAAGCTCTTGTATTCCACCATTTTGTCCCTTAAGGATACTGTATCCAGTTTGCGTGCCTCTTGAAGGGTGGATACGCCTATAAATTTAAAGAATTCAACCCCGGCCTGTTCAGCCTCGATAAGATTTTTTTCCTTATGAAAGAGGTTTCCAGGGTAGGCTGTCATAGCAAGTCCGCTGTCTACAATGGCCTTCTGGAACAGCCCTTTATTTGTGGGTGAGGTGACCTGTGCCATTACACTGCCGCCTCCTGCTGATTGCCCCCCTATTGTGATGTTGTCAGGGTCTCCGCCAAAGGCTGCTATATTGCGCTTTACCCAGCGTGTCCCGCACTGCTGATCAAGGAAGCCGAAGTTGGCAGGGGCATCAGGGTTTTCTGCAGTAATCTCCGGGTGACAGAGAAATCCAAATGCATTCAGCCTGTAATTGATTGTGACTACCACGATCCCGCGCCTTGCAATGCGCTCGCCGTCAAACTCCATCTCAGCGGTATTACCCTCCTGTAATCCTCCTCCGAAATACCAGACAAATACAGGCAGTTTTTCATCAGCCTTTTTAGCGGGTGTCCAGACGTTTAGATGGAGTGAGTCTTCATCCATCTCAATGGATGTGTCAACGTTCCACTCCCTTGTATAGATGATCTCAGGGTCTTCACCAGGGATATGCTGCATGGAGATAGGCGCAAATTTGTATGCATAGAGAACCCCTTCCCAGTCCTTTGCAGGTTGAGGCGCCCTCCAGCGGTTTGTGCCAACGGGCGGCGCAGCAAAGGGGATACCCTTAAAGGATGTGATACGCGGATCAGCCGCAGGCAAACCCTCGACCAGACCATTTTCAACCATGACTCTTCTTAGCATAATATTCTCCTTTACTTACTGGTTTTCACCTTTATCTGCGTAAACGAATGGGCCGGAAAGGTATATGCCATTTTATTCCCATCAGCTTTTATCTCTCCTGAAACCGGATAATACTGCTCCTGCTCCTCATACCTGTAGCGTGACTCCATGTCCTTCCTGTTGATTTCGCTTATATGTGCCTTTCCCCTGAATGTGCCAGCGGTGCTTAAGATATCAGCAGTAATTGCCTTCTCCCTGTGCCTGTTTACAACATTTATAAATAAGGCATCCTGATCATTTGAATAGACCGCTGTTACATCAAGATAGGGGATATCTTTATTCATTTCGTCAACATCAAATGTTTCACTCTCCAAAAAGACATCAACCGATTCACCAAGGCAATTATTGGAGAAGAGTTTAAAGACATGAAAAAACTGTGTCTTGTAAAATCCTTTTTCAGGGTCATAACCCAGCATACTTGTAAACATGGTATAGTTTGCCATCTTAACAACATCTGCATGGCGTATGAAGGAGTTGAAGAACTGGGCTGTCGCGAGTGTGGGCAATAGCCCGCTCCCGTGCGGGGCCCATTCATCAAAGGAGATATATATCGGTTTTTCTATCTTATACCTGGTTCGTACCTCACGAATCTGTGCTGCTGTGATATTGATCTTTTCTTCTATATCCCTTGCCCATTTCCCCATATAGGAGTAGTAATCCTTATCCTGCTCCCAGTACCTGTGTATGGATATGAAATCTGCAAAATCCCTTAATTCAGTCAGCACAGTCCTGTTCCAGTCTATCCATATCCCTGTTGGTTCATAGTAGGATGAGCCATTAATGATAAACCGGATCGATTTATCCGTGTATCTCATGACCTTTGCGGCCTCTCTGGCAATCTTGGTGTAATCCTCAGCATTTTTATAACCCATTATCCAGGGGGAGCCGTCCACCTCATTACCCAGGCACCAGTATTTTATATTGAAAGGTTTTTCACTGCCGTATCTGGCGCGAAGATCGGCATAATATGTACCAGCCTCGGAATTGGTATACTCCACCCAGTATCTGGCATCATCCAGGGTTCCTGTCCCAAGGTTGATACAAACAACATTTTCTGTTCCGAGGGCTTTATTCAATTTAACCCATTCGTCTGTTCCCACCTGGTTCGTGTCCAGTGTGCCCCATGCAAGTTCCTTCCGCACCGGCCTCTTATCCTTTGGCCCGATACCATCCTGCCAGTTGTAACCCGCAACATAATTACCCCCGGGCCAGCGCATGTTGGTGATCTTAAGCTCCCTGCCTGCCTCTATGAAATTGGTTTTAAAACCATCCTCATTGGAAAGGGGGGAGTTTGGATCATAGAGTGTGCCATAGAGGGTATTTTCAGGGAACAGTATCTCTCCACCGAATTCCTCCGGGTTAAAATGGATCGGCTCCATAAATACGCCATATATTTTAGGGTCAATATCACCGATCTTTCGATCCACATCTATTTTGATAACCGCATTTCTGGCATAAATGGAAAAAGAGATGTTAATCAAAATAAAAAGCAGTAAGATTGTTCTATTCATAATTTCCTCTTATTGGTGTCCAAAATTAAACAAAGGCATATTTTCATAAATAAATAATAAAATCCTACTACGACGTCATGCCCGTGAAGACGGGCATCCATTTTCTTTGACTTTTTTTAAAAATAGATACCCGCCTTCGCGGGAATGACGAATAAAGGTGTTTAATTCTTGATATTTTTGAATAGTCCATAATTATTGTTTCTATAAGTTAGTGTTTATTGCTTTTGGACAGGAATAATCTCCTCTCGTTATTTTACAATATTAATCTCCCACAGGCTTGCGCTTAAAGGGGCGGCCTTAAGTCCTTTATCAATAGACACCTTGCCCCTGCTATGGATATCCACACCCCGCTTTTTACCAGGTGCATTATATGAGGAATCCTTCTCACCGGTTATAACATACTGTACTGCCTTTGCAGGGAGTTTCAGCCCATCCATCTTTATAACAATCTCTTTGTCGGTGGGGTTTACAGCGCTTACTGTGAGTATATCCCCGGTTTCATTCAGGGCTGCCATCACATCGAGCCCTTTAATCTCTCCGGTAAACCTTAATGGTATTGAACCGAATTGGTTGCGGTAAAGCTTGAGTACAAGCCCGGTAGAATCAAACTCCGCCTTTGTTTTGGTGGTCTTGATGGCCCCTATTACATTAACGGTCTGCGCATAATTTGCCGCATGGATATATTCGCTCTGGCGATAAAACTCATGCAGACCCATTGCAATGCCAAGGGCATCCTGCAGGTCATATATGCACCCCAGCTCGCCATATACATAGTCACGGTGCCAGTAATTCCATTCATCAAGGGCAATGGGTACAAAACGGTCTTTAAGGCCTTCGATAGATGCCTGTAAGACCTTGTGTGCCTCCACCCGTTCACGAATGGAATTTTTTACCATGGGGACATGCTCAAGAACAGGTTTGCGTTCATCCTGATTCCACGGCACACGGCCCACATAAAAATGTTCAGAGAGCATGTTCATATATTCAGCGCTCTCCTCAAGCATACCCCTTGACCATGTCCGGTTCCTCTGCTTTGAATCAGGGTCAAATGCCGCGTTAATGGTGTCAAAGCTCCCCACTCCAACCAGAACAAGGTCAGGATCGGCTTTCCACATGGCACTGGCAACCATATTGTGTTTGATAGTGTAATGCTTTAGCTGCATAAAACCGAGCTGCCAGTCTCCAAACATCTCATTTCCCACACACCAGTATTTTACATTGAAGGGTTTTTCATGGCCGTTTTCAATGCGGTATCTGCCGCCGGTGGTATGAACATCTGAATTGCAGTAGTCTACCCATTCAGCAGTAGAATGGGCATCACCAAAACCGGTGTTTGCGGCGATCATAGGCTCTGTATTGATCTCACTGCAAAAAATAATAAATTCATCTGTTCCAAAGTCGTTATGTTCTACACCGGTCCATGCAGGGTTCTTGCGCGGTGGTCTGCGGTCCCTCTCCCCAATGCCGTCACGCCACTCATAACCGCTAGTAAAATTTCCGCCTGGCCATCGGTAAAGGGGCGCATTCAGCTCTTTAAGGAGGTTAATTGTATCCCTGCGCATCCCTTTTATATTATCTCCGGGCATGAGAGAAACTGTCCCTATAAATGCCTCACCCTCAAGCACCTCTATTTTAAGGGATGCCTTGTCATTATCTTTTTCTGCAACAAATTCAAATTCTGTTTTCGTATAACTGTTACCGGGGGATATAATTCTGGCAGGGATGGCTTTACCATCAATCATGAGCGAAACGCTGACACGCGTGTTTTTACTGTTATCCGATTTAAGCCAGATATAGCCGACATACTTTTTGCCTGAGACAACCGCAAGGTCATGCTGCTCTATTGCAGCTCTCTTCTTTATACGCGGTGTATGATCGCCGACAAAAGGCTCTTTTTTATCCATTGTAACCAGAGAAGGATCACCGATAATCTCCCATGGGGATGAGCCTACTACAGGGTAACTTGTAGCTGTAAGGCTTACATAGGGCGCATAATCAGACGTGATCGGGAAATAGAATTTCCTGTCTTCAAGCATCTCTGCCCATATGCCGCCATAGATGCAGCGGCCAAGGTGCTCTATGAACTGACCATAGATAAAGGGGTTGATCGCCTCACCCTGATTTTTAAGGTCAATTTTTATGTTAACGGTTTCGGCCTTTGCTAAAGGAACTACAAAAAGACTTATAACTAAAAGGCTGATAAATATATTTTTCATGATATCCCTCCTTTGGTTAATTCTATTTTTTTGCCTGACCATAGTATGCATCTTCCCCGTGTTTTCTCTGATAATGTTTATTGATCAGGGTATCCTTCATCCGCCTGATATCAGGATTTATCTGCTCTGTTATGCAGGCCATTCTGGCTATCTCTTCGAGTACAACCGCATTGTAGACCGCCTTATCAGGTGTTTCGCCCCAGGTGAATGGCCCATGACATGCGACCAGGATCATCTGTACCTCAAGGTGCGAGAGATTATTTTCTTTAATTGCATTTATAATCTGATGGCCGGTCTCTACCTCATACTGCCCCTTTATCATCTCATTACTCATCACCTTTGTGACAGGGATGTCGTGGGACATATGGTCAGCGTGTGTTGTCCCGTAAATAGGTATGGGTCGGCATGCCTGCGCCCATGCCACTGCATAGGCAGAATGCGCGTGTGCGATGCTGTTAATACCCGGTAAAGAGCGGTAAAGCACGGCATGGGTAGGTGTGTCAGAAGATGGGTTCATCTTTCCCTCAACCCTGTTCCCATCCATATCCACAATAACCATGTCATCGGGTTTCATTTCATCATAGGGGACACCGCTTGGCTTTATAGCAAATATGCCTTTTGATGCATCAAGTGCGCTTACATTGCCAAAGGTGTAGATCGCCAGTTTATTCTTAGGGATCTCCATATTTGCCCTAAAGCACACCTCTTTCAGATCCTTGTAATTACTCATTTTACCTCCTTTGCAATGGTCAGCCGTTCATGTAACCCGTAAAGGTATGTATATTTTCCCTTGTTATGATGTTCAGGGGCATGATCACCTCTTTACTCACCTCTTTTCTGAGCACAATATGGTCATAGAGCATTATGATGCCCCGGTATCCCTGGACTTCGGGCTGCTGTGTGAGGATGAAATCAATAGTCCCTTTCTCAATAGCCGACTCCCTGCCAGGTATGATATCGTATCCGACAAGCGGAACGGATCTGTATTCATCCCCCTCTTTTTCAAGAAACGATGCTATGTAGTACACAGAAGAGTTTGCTGCGAATATCCCGATGGGCAGGGCCTGGTTTTTTATGTGGAATTCTTTAAGCCTGCTGTGAAAGTGCGATTCGTTATCAACCTCTGCCTTTAGTGTAATTAATCTTATTTCCGGCATGACCGCATCCATATAATAGCGGAACCCCTCGATGCGGTTGTAGAGATGAAAATTACTGCCGGGTGGATCAACAACAAGAACATATTGATCCTGCCCTGCTGAGGCCCTGCCTGAAATAAGCAGGCTCATCAGTTTTCCTGCGAGTATACCGCTCTGGCGGGAGTCCTGGCCAATATATGCAGTTCTTTGCTTTAGATCAGGGATATTCGTATCAATAAAGATGTATGGTAAATCGGTATCCTCCAGGGGCGCCCTCATATCATCCGGGCGGCAGGCGGCAATAAGCATACCCTCTGTATCAGAAGAGAGGGCCATGTAAAGGGCATTTATGCAGGATGCAGAGGAGTAGCGGTCAAAGGGAAATATCCTGATATCGTTTCCAAAGGAGGCCAGTTCATTTGCTGCCTTTAGAATCCCCTCTTCTACCAGACGCCAGTATCCTCCATCCTGTTCCCTTTTGGGAAGAACAACACTGAAAATATGTTTTTTTGTCTGCTTCAGTCCCCTGGCATGTATGTTGGGGGTATAGTTCAGCTCCTTCATGGCCTTACGCACCAGCTCGGCTGTTTCTTCTGAATAACGTCCCCTGTTATGGATTATCCTGTCCACTGTGCCGATAGAAATACCTGCGGCCTCGGCGATATCCTTCATGGTTGCCATGTGACTCTCTACTTAATGCGTTATCGATAACGCAATATATTATCTCTCATTTTTCATGTCAATAATTTTTCATAAGGGTCTACCTGATCTATCTAAAAGATATAATTGACAAAATTGGCACTGTTTAATAATATCGCGTTATCGATAACGCAAAAAAGCAGGATATCAAATGAAAAGAGACAAAACCCTGTCCATGATTGAAGGCGGAGATGCGGTTCTTGGCATTGAATTTGGCTCAACCCGGATCAAGGCTGTGCTGATCGGTGAAGATCACAATCCCCTGGCTTCAGGAGGATTTAACTGGGAAAATTCTCTGACAAACGGAATATGGACATATCCCATTGAGCAGATTTGGGCGGGCCTTAAGGCATGTTACGCAGACCTTGCACAGGATGTACTGAATAAATATGGTGTGACCTTAACCCGTATCAAGGCCCTTGGGTTCAGCGCCATGATGCATGGTTATATGGTTTTTGACAAGAAGGGCAATCAGCTCACCCTCTTTAGGACATGGCGTAACAATATAACAGGGGCTGCATCAGAAGAGCTGACTAATCTTTTTAATTATCCCATTCCCCAGCGCTGGAGCATTGCACACCTTTACCAGGCTGTCCTTAATAATGAGGAGCATGTGAAGGATATTGCCTTTATGACTACCCTGGCAGGTTACATACATTGGAAACTAACCGGACAAAAAGAATTAGGCATAGGGGACGCCTCAGGGATGTTTCCGATTGATCTTACAACAAAAGGGTTCAACATGTATATGTGCGCCCTGTTTGATAATCACATAAAGGAAAAAAATTTCAAATGGAGGATCAGGGGTATCCTTCCTGATGTGCTTTGTGCAGGAGAGGGCAGGGCTGTACTCACAGAAGAAGGCGCTATTCTGCTTGACCCGTCCGGTATGCTTAAACCTGGTGTCCCTGTTGCGCCTCCTGAAGGTGATGCAGGCACAGGCATGGCAGCCACAAACAGTGTGGCAAAAAGGACAGGAAACGTATCAGCAGGTACTTCTGTGTTTGCAATGATCGTACTGGAAAAGGAGCTGAAAAAGGTGCACCATGAGGTGGACCTTGTCACCACCCCGGACGGTAATCTTGTAGGCATGGCCCATTCCAACAACTGCAGCACGGATTATGATGCATGGTTGAATCTATTCGGCGAGGCATTTCAGGCACTGGGTAAAGAGATATCCAAACCTCTTCTTTATGACACCCTGCTTGAGCAGGCCTTGAAGGGCGATCCTGACTGCGGCGGGCTAATGAGTTATGGTTATGTTTCAGGTGAACACATTACCGGGTTTACCGAAGGCCGCCCCCTGTTTGTCCGCTCTTCTGAGGCACGATTCAGCCTTGCCAATTTTATACGCACCCATCTGTTCACCTCTCTGTGTGCCTTACAGACAGGGCTTAATATACTCTTTAATGAAGAGGGGGTAAGGGTGGATGAGATAAAGGGGCATGGCGGGTTTTTCAAATCAGCGGAGGTAGGCCAGAGGATCATGGCTGCTGCCACAGGGACGCCTGTCTCCACACTTAAAACCGCAGGGGAGGGCGGGGCATGGGGGATGGCCCTTTTGTCTGCCTTTATGATTCGTAAGGATAAAACAGTTATACTGCCTGAATTTCTCTCACTTGTTTTTAAAGGTAGTATACAGGATGCCGTAAAACCTGAACCAGAGGATGTGAAGGGTTTTGAAAAATTCTTTGAACGATACCACAAGGGGCTGGCAATAGAAAAGGCTGCTGTACTGCATATGAATGTTTAAGGAGACACAAAAATAGCGATGAAAGGAAATAGCATGTTGGCCATCATCTGGGATATGGACGGTACTATGGTGGATACACGCGAGGCGCACTGGCTTGCCTGGAAAAAAATACTGGCCGATGAAAAGTATGATCTCACATGGGAAACCTTTCTTAAAACTTTTGGGCAGAGGAATGATACCATATTACGCAGCCTGTTAGGTGTGAGTCTCCCGGATGCTGAGATAGTAAGGATCGGTGATACAAAAGAGGAGGCATTCAGGGAGGTGCTGAAAGGAGAGGGGGTCAAGCTCCTGCCGGGCGCAGGGCAGATCATAGATCAGGCTGAAACTAACGGCTGGCCCCAGGCCGTTGTCTCATCCGCGCCACGTATGAACATAACTGCTATACTTGAAGCGCTCAATCGCCCTGATACATTTACTGTACTGATTTGTGCTGAAGATGTGAGCCAGGGTAAGCCGCATCCTGAGGGGTGTATTACTGCCTCCCGGAAACTCGGTGTATCTCCAAAAAATTGCATAGTGCTTGAGGATGCCCCCGCAGGGCTGACAGCAGCCCGCAGGGCAGGCATGGCATGTGTCGGGGTGCTCTCCACACATGACCACCTGAGTAATGCGGACAGGGTCGTGAATACTCTTGAAGAGATCACACTGACCGATCTCGAAGCACTTGTTCATGAGCATAAGGCGTTTTGATGATGATCAATAATATATTGAAAGGATAGGATATGAAAGCATACGAGAACATCTCTATATGGATGGTTGCAGGGAGTCAGCACCTTTACGGGGAAGAGACACTGAAGCAGGTGCGGTCACACACAGAAGAGATCGCCGGGTATCTGAACGGGCTGGATAACATTCCAGCGGAGATTCTGTATAAAGGCATTCTGACCACGCTGCAGGAGATCACTGATTTTTGTATAAGGGCGAGCGCTGATGACCAATGCGCGGGTGTAATCCTCTGGATGCACACATTTTCACCATCCAAGATGTGGATCAACGGGCTCAAGGTGATAACCAAACCGATCCTCCACCTGCACACCCAGTATAACAGGGATATACCCTGGGGTGATATTGATATGGATTTCATGAACCTGAACCAGTCTGCCCACGGTGACAGGGAGCATGGATACATCAATACACGCATGAAGATAGATCGTAAGGTGGTCACAGGATTTTGGAAGGATGACAGGGTGCATAAAGGGATCAGCTCATGGATACGCGCTGCTGCTGCGCTAAGGGATATAAGGGGCGCAAAGGTTGCCCGCTTCGGGGATAACATGAGGGATGTGGCTGTTACAGAGGGGGACAAGGTTGCGGCCCAGATCGCCTTTGGTTTTGATGTATATGGCTACGGGGTGGGTGACCTGGTAGCAAGAATAAAAGAGGTAAAAGAAGAGCGGATCGATGCATTGATCAAAGAATACAAAGAGACCTATGTTGTTGACAAAGAACTACTTCCCGGAGGCAGCAGGCACGAGAGCCTCAAAGAGGCTGCCCGTTTGGAGGCAGGCATAGAGAACTTTTTAGTTGATGGTAATTTTGTCGCCTTTACTACCACCTTTGAAGACCTTGAAGGGATGAGGCAGCTTCCCGGTTTTGCATGCCAGAGGCTGATGGAAAAGGGGTATGGGTTTGGTGCAGAAGGGGACTGGAAGACAGCGCTTCTTGTGCGTGCCATGAAGGTTATGGGTAAAGGGCTTACCGGGGGCACATCATTTATGGAAGATTATACCTATCACCTTGACCCGGAAAACTCGATGGTCCTGGGCGCCCACATGCTGGAGGTCTGCCCGACCATATCAGGGGCAGAAAAGGTGCGGCTTGAGATACATCCGCTTGGGATAGGTGGAAAGGAAGACCCTGTAAGGCTGGTATTTAACGTGCCTGAAGGAGATTCTGTTAATGCATCACTTATTGACATGGGAAACAGGTTCAGGTTGCTGGTGAATGAGGTCTATACTGTAGACATTACAGAGAAGCTTCCAAGGCTCCCTGTGGCCAGAGTCCTCTGGAAACCCAAACCAGATCTTGAAATAGCATCCCATGCATGGATACTGGGGGGTGGCGCTCATCATACCGGGTACAGCAAGCAGGTAACAACAGAGATGCTGACAGATTTCTGTGAGATGTGTGGTATAGAGATGCTCCTGATCGATGATAAAACAGATCTCAGCTCTTTTAAAAAGGAACTCAAGTGGAATGATCTCTATTACACCCTGAAGGCCTTTTCAGGAGGGGTATAGACTGAACCGCGAAGCAGGCGAAAGGCACGAAAAAATACAGGATAAAGGAAAAAATGGCTAAAGTAATTAATGGTATAAAATTTATCATGAGTATATAGTAAATATCTATAAAACATTTTCAGGAGGTAAGGATATGATAAAGATCTATGGTGCAAAGATGGGAAGCGCCTTCAGATGCCATGTGCTCATGCTTGAGATGGGTATAAAGCATGAAGAGGTAAAGGTGGATTTTGAAAAGGGTGATCAGTTTAAACCCGAATACCTTAAGCTGAACCCGAACGGTAAGATACCATGCATTGTTGATGGTGATTTTGTGCTGTGGGAATCTATGGCAATCAATAAATATATTGCTACAAAACACAATTCAGACCTCCTTGGGAAAACCATTGAGGAGAATGCCCTTATTGATCAGTGGAGTTACTGGTCCATACTTGAGGTGCAGGCGAACCTCTATTCAATCGCATTCCAGAAATTCTGGGTGCCAGAGGCAGACAGGGATGAAAAGGCTATTAAAAAGGCGATGGATGAGCTTCCAAAGGTGTTAAAGATTCTGGATAACCAGCTTGAAGGAAAGGAATATATCCTTGGTAACAGGTTCACCCTTGCTGATATCAATGTGGCAAGCTGTGTTATGGCGGCTGATTTTGCAAAGTATGATTATTCTGCATATAAAAACATAACACGCTGGATAGCAAAACTTAACAAACGCCCGAGTTTTGCACAGATACCTTTTCCTCCGAAGAAGTAGATATAACGGGGCTGGATAGATTCATCAGCCCCGTCAATCCAAGGTGTTGATTAACACTTCTTGTAATGCTACCAAAATATCTACAGTTATCAATCTGTTATATCAAAAAAGATATCAGGAGGGCTTCAAAAAAAGCTTTAAATCATTCAGTAAGATGTGTATACTGTGCCCCTTATATTTAAAAAAACGCAAGGTCCGGTGATGGGTGTTGCAGGTAAGTATATATACATTGGAATAAATAAAAAAAGCATTTTTTTTACCACGGAGAGCACGGAGTACACGGGAATAAAATTTAAAAAATCTCCGTATCCTCAATGGTTATAAAGATGTGTTGAGTACGTCAACGAATTTATATCAAAGAGTGCTAAGCCTGAAATGCATCAATAACATATGCACAACCGGGCTTTAAACAGTTTAAACTAAATTATCAGGAGGCTTTATTATGGCGCATGGAGTTATGGGAAAGATGCTGTTTGTTGATCTCAGCAAAAAACAGCTTAAAGAAGAGGCACTTGATCCAAAGACAGTCCGGGAATATATAGGCGGTTATGGTCTGGGTGCAAAGATATTATTTGAAAGACAGAAACCAGGGGTTGATCCTCTTGGCCCTGATGCAATGCTTGGTATTGTTACAGGCATGCTTACCGGAACAGATGCTATAGGCGGTTCACGTTATGTAATGGTTGGTAAATCGCCCCTTACAGGCGGTTGGGGTGATGCCAATTCAGGCGGTAATGTGGGCCCATTTTTGAAGTTCGGTGGTTATGATGCTGTATTTTTCTCAGGGATATCTGAAAAACCGGTATACCTTTATATTGATAACGGCAAGGCAGAGCTTAAGGATGCATCTGACCTGTGGGGTAAGGACACCTTTGATACAGAAGACATCCTGAGAGACAGGCATGGCAAAAAGCTTGAAGTTGCCTGTATAGGGCCATCCGGAGAAAAATTATCACTTATAGCTGCTGTCATGAATAATAAAGGCCGCGCAGCAGGACGTTCAGGTCTTGGCGCTGTAATGGGCTCAAAAAAGCTCAAGGCAATTGCCATAAACGGATCTCTAGAAATACCCGTGGCTGATAAAGAGGCTGCAAAGGCAATGCGTAAAAGACACCTGAGTGACATGGGGCCGATGGTGAAATTCATGCAGGAGTTCGGCACCTGTGGTATGCTTGAGATGTGCGCCAAGGTGGATGATGCCCCATTCAAGAACTGGGCAGGCACCGGTGAGGGTGATATGCCCAACTATGCAGATATTGGCGGGCCGCATATAATAGCCCAGCAGGAAAGAAGATATGGCTGCTACCGATGCCCGATAGCCTGCGGCGGTATAATGAAGCCTTCAACAGGCGAGTATAAATGGGGTGAGCACGCACACAAACCGGAATATGAGACCCAGGCAATGTTTGGCACTAACCTTCTTGTCAATAATGTTGATTCAATAATTATGGCCAGTGATATCTGTAACCGGTATGGTATGGATACAATAGGGGCAGGCGCAGTGGTGGCCTTTGCAATGGAATGCTATGAAAAGGGTATAATTACCGCAAAGGATACAGACGGTATTGAAATGAAGTGGGGAGACCACAAGGCAAGTATTGCTCTCCTTAACAAGATTGTAAGGCGTGAAGGTATCGGCGATATACTTGCTGACGGCACAAAGGTGGCGGCTAAAAAATTAGGTAAAGGTTCTGAAAAATTTGCAATGCATGTGGGAGGTCAGGAATTTCCTGCGCATGATTCAAGGGGCGGACACGGATTTGCGATAGCCTATTGCTCGGAACCAACACCTGGCCGCCACACAATGAGCGGGGAGATGCCTCATCCTCCGGGAACAATGCCTGAGTATGATCCTACAACCTTTAAGGGTCGCGGAATACCCCACATGATAGGCTCTGCCTTTTCCAACTACTATAATGCAGCCGGGCTCTGCATGATCTGTTATGGCGATGGATATGGAAAGGCGGAATATTTTCTGGAGGCAATAAAAACCATCACAGGATGGGATGTATCCCGTGAAGAGATCATCAAGGCCGGGATGCGTATTAACGCAATGCGTCAGGCATTCAATATCCGTGAAGGTATAACAACACCATGGAAATTCCCTGACAGGATGCTCGGAAAACCGGCCAAGACAGTTGGGCCAAGGGCAGGCATTACCTGGGAACTTCAAGAGATCTATACAGAGTACTACGAGGCAATGGGCTGGGATACAAAGACAGGGAAACCAAAAAAGGAGACCCTTCTTGACCTGGGCATGGATTTTGTTGCAAGGGAATTATATAAATAAATTAAATCCTTAATATTGACTTAAAAGGCCGCATTGGGTAGAAATAATGCGGCCTTTTTCTTTTGACTAAAAAAAAGGGTTTTTATCCGGAGCAAAAATATGAGCATTGAAGTGGAAATAGCCCATGTTTTCAGGTCTTACTTTAACGGGCAGAAATCAGTAACAGTAAAGGGAAAGACTGTGGGCGAATGCCTGAATGATCTTTCTCTAAAATATCCTATGACAAAAAATATGATTGTTGACAGCAATGGAAACATAACAAACCGTTTTGAGGTATACCTGAATGGTGAAAGCACCTATGAAACCGGGTTATCCACCCCGGTAAAAGATGGTGACAAGATAGACCTTATTTATATTATACATGGGGGGTAATTTTTAAACCTTATACGCAGTACTTTTTTACATAATAATCCTACTGAGGGACCAATAAAGGCGGAGATGCCGGAGTGGTTATCAATCTGAAATCAAGGAGACTTATTTATGGAAAAAAAAGCGCTTTACCCATCATTTACTAATCCTTATCTTATTGAACCTGATTGTCCTATCCCTGATGAAGTCGCTGTAATAGGCGCCGGGCATATTGGCCCTGATATTGCCTACTACCTGCGTACCGGCTTGACTCACAAAAAATTATATGTGGTTGATGTTGTTGAAGCCCAGCTTGACAAGGCAAAGGAGCGCTTCAAAGGATATGCTGACAAGGCAGTACAGAAGAAAAAGATAACCCCTGAAGCTGCTGAAAAGATACTCGGGAATATTGTTTACACCACTGACTATAACGATATAAAAAACTGCGGGCTTGTTATTGAGGCGGCAACAGAAAACCTTGAACTGAAGCAAAAGATCTTTCAGACGCTTGAGGAGGTAACCTCACCGGATACTATCCTGACAAGTAATACAAGCGGTATCCCTGCAAATGAGATTTTTTCAGCGATGAAACACCCTGAACGCGCCACCATCACCCATTTCTTTGCCCCTGCATGGAGAAGCCTCCCTGTTGAGGTGATAAACTGGGAGGGCGCCTCTTCAAAGACACTTGATTATCTGTTATGGTTTTTTGCAAATACAGGTAAGGTTCCCATGATGACTGCCAATGTCTTTTCATTTCTCCTTAACAGGATTTTTGAAACATGGTGCAGTGAGGCAGCCTTTCTTATTGACAGAGCAACAAGCCAGCAGGTTGATCATGTGGCTGAAGAGTTTGTTGCATCAGGCCCGTTCTTTGTTTTAAATTTTACAGGTGGAAATCCCCTGATCCATATTTCACAGAGCCGCAGGATTAGCGAATCAACCTGTTATAAGCCATCCCTCTCTCTTTTATCTGTTGATACCTGGAAGGTTAACAGGCCCGGAACAAAGGTTGATGTGCCTGATGATATTAAAAAATGGATCAAGAAAAGGCTTCTGGGCGCCATATTCTCTCAGTGTTTTGATATCACCGACAGGTCTATTGGCACGCGCTCTGATCTAAACCTGGGGACTGTTATCGGCCTTGGTTTTAAAAAGGGGGTCTTTGAGGTAATGGCGGATATGGGAAGTCAAGGAGTTAAAGATATAATGGAAGGCTTTAAAGCAGAACGTCCGGGATTCCCGATTCCAAAGCATGATATTGACAGCTATATAAATTTTCCAAGGGATATCCTTGTGGATGATATAAATGGTATCAGGATTATCACGATAAGAAGGCCCCAGGCAGCAAACACCTTAAACATAAGCACCTGTGATGAGATATTATCAGAGTTGAAAAGGGGTGAGGGTGATCCATCAGTCAAAGGCATTATTATTACAGGTTACGGCACAAAGGCATTCTGTGCAGGCGCTGACATCAGCGTTCTCTTACCAACCATCGGCAATGCCCCCGCCGGATCAGCCTTAAGCAGGAAATATGGCAGCATTGTAGAGTATATTAACGAAATGAATAAGCCTGTTGTGGCGGCAGTAAATGGTTTCGCAGTGGGTGGAGGTTGTGAACTTGCAATGGGCTGCCATTCTATTGTTGCTGATAAAAAGGCCTTTTTTCAGTTCCCTGAGATTACACTGGGTATTTTCCCCGGTATGGGCGGGGTTGTTATCCCCTATAGAAAATGGCCAAAGACCAATGGTAAGTTTAGTGCCATGTCATCACAGGCAGAACGGCTCAGTAGTCATGATGCTGAAAAACTTGGTATCGTTACAAAGATAACTGACGGCTATATGAATATGATCAGGGCAGCCATTGACGAAGTAAAGAGATTGTCAGGACAGATTCCCAGAATCCCTGACAGGGTTGCTGAGATGCCTGTGTTTATGCCCCCTACTGAACCAAAATCAGGTGACATAACGCTAAGCAAAGAGGCTATAGGGATAATAGCCGATGTTATCAGAGATGCTGCAAAGGCAGAGAGTTTTAAGGATGCAATGGAGGTCTCCTACATGTATTCAGGCAGGATATCCTGTATGGATGCCATAAAAGAGGGGGTAACTGCATTTATGGAAAAGCGTAAACCGGTTTTTACAAAATAACCGGAAATAGAAGGTTGGGTTAAGAAAATTAACCCAACCTTCTATTTTGATTTATTTTTTTATTGGCATATTGCATGCAATAAGCGTGATTAAAAATTCAGGGCTGTGCTGTTGCTTGAAATATAAAACTGAAAGTTCAAAGCTCAAAGGGAAAAAGCAGGGTTTTTAGTTTTATATACCGAAATTACACGTTGACATAAAACTGCTTACTCCATATACTTCTTCCGCTTAAAAAAAGCAAAGATGGTTCTCTTATTATTCATATCTATTAGTTTCAATAAAAAGGAGGCTGTAATGAAAACGCAACGGTTGTTTGTCACATTATTGTTAATTGTTACTCTTGCCATTATGGGTATTGCTTGCTCGCAAAAGAGTGTAGAGGATTACGACAGGCAGGGCCTGGTTGACCTTATGCAGAAATATATCGGGGCAATAGTTAAACATACACCCGGTGACCTGCCATTTGCCGATAAGGTCAAGTTCACCGAAAACTCGGATAATGGGATTGAATTTCTGGCGGTAGGTAAAGGGCTCTGGGAGACCGCAACTGAAGGCCCTAAGGGTTTTGAGATTTATGCGGCTGATCCTGTGGCCCAGTCAGCAGCCACTCTTGTTGTTATGAAAGAGAATAATAAGGATATTATTTTCGGGGCACGCATTAAACTCGAAAACGGCAAGATCACAGAGGCCGAGCATCTTGTTGTGCGCGGAGAGTCAATGAGTAAACAGCCTTACAGCTCGATGCCATCTTTACAGAAGGCCCGGCCTGGTTTTGCGGAGGATATACCTGCCGCTGAGCAGATGACAAGGGAAGAGCTCCTAAAGATAGGGCTCTCATACTATGACTCACTCACATCCGAGGATGGCACACGTACGCCATTTGCAAAGGAGTGTGAACGCCATGAAAACGGCATGACAACAGCCGGAGGAAAACCACCCAAACCTGAAGATTTACCCCCCGGGACTGCTATGCCTACCGGCGGTTTCGGAAACATACCAATGGACTGTGAAGGCCAGCTGAGCGCAGGTGTCTTCTCCTATATCACTGAGATCAGGCCTCACATGGTTGTTGCTGATGTTCAGAAGGGGCTCTCTGTCGGTTTTTCAATGTTCAGGCATGACGGCACAAAAAGGCTGCCTAAAGATGCTGCGCCTGGAACCGATAATAAAACCACTTACGGGCAGTTCAACCTTGCTGCAATGCATATCTACAAGATCAGAAACGGCAAGATGTATGAAATAGAGGCCCCGGGGGCCATGCTGCCATACGGTATTAAATCCGGTTATGAGTCAGAAGAAAAGATTTTTCCTGTAACGCAATAATTTAGTATCCATCTTCTGCAGGGGTCGATTAATACTGGTCCCTGCAGCGGATTAACCTGTCTTATAACCAATATACAATTCAGTAAATGATTCCTATAACTGCGCCTGTCATGCAGGTCGCCAGTGTTCCGGCGATAATCGATTTCATGCCCAGGCTTACGATCTCATTCCGCCGTTCAGGCGCCATTGCGCCCATACCGCCTATCATTATTCCAAGTGAGCCCAGGTTGGCAAAACCGCATATGGCATATGTCATTATAATGCGGCTCCTTTCTGAAATCACCCCTTCACCAAGGGAGACCAGGTTCTGGTATGCTATTAATTCATTGAGCACGGTTTTTACGCCCATGAGAGTCCCGCATACTTTTGCCTCAGCCCATGGTATGCCCATGGCCCATGTAACAGGGGCCATTATATATCCAAGAAGCCTCTGTATTGTGATCGGTTCTGATCCTGGGAAAGGGATAATACCAAGGATAAGATTTAAGAGGTGAACAAGGGATACCAGCACAACAAGCATTGCTATGATATTGATAAGCAGGGTCATCCCCTCAATTGTACCTTTTGTGATTGCATCCATTGAACTCTCTGCATGAACGGAAAGGGTTATCTCGCCATCCGATATCCCGCCTGTCTCAGGTATCAGGAGCTTCGCAACGGTTACGGCTGCTGGCGCGCTTATCAGGGATGCAATCAAAAGGTGGCCAACTACACCGGGAATAACGCTGTTAAGTATTGTTGCATATAGTACCATGACAGTACCTGCTATTGTTGCCATCCCAGAAGTCATAATAGAAAAGAGCTCACTTCTTGATATTGAACGGATATAGGGTTTCACAAGTAACGGGGCCTCAACCATGCCAACAAATATGTTTGCAGAGACACCAAAACCCTCTACTCCCCCTATACCCATGATCTTTGTCAGTACCCGGGTCAAACCCTTAACTATTACAGGTATAATTCTCCAGTAAAAGAGCAGGGCAGAAAGTGCGCTTATAAGAAGCACAAGTGGAAGGCTCTGAAAGGCAAGTATAAAGGTCGAACCGGGGTTGGTTACTGTAAAGGGCGTATCTCCTCCTGCAAGGTATCCGAACACGAAACCTGTGCCCTCTGCTATGGATGCCTGCAGGGCTCCTACAATATTGTTCAGCCTCATGAAAAAGGAGTGGCTTAGGGGGAGTTTCACCAGGATAATCGCCACTATCAGCTGAAGTGCAATCCCTGCCCCGACAGTCCTGTATTTTACCCTGCTTCTGTGCTCTGAAATCGACCATGCAATAAATGCAAGTATAAAGAGCCCTGCAAGGCTCTGTAGTCTCAACATTAGAAGCCTCCTGTTGAAATAATCAGTTCGAAGGGTTATTTAGCTTTTTAATTATCAAATGTATATCCAAATTTCTATATGAATATTCGATCTGCTGTTTTAATTTTATTACAGAAAACTCTGGTTGGTGAAGTTTTTTCCCAGGCTTTAAAAGGCAATATATGATACGAAAATGTTATGCAATAAAGATCTAATGACAAAAATGTAGTAATGTAATTTTTTATCGCCATAACGTTAAATCAGTAAATATAAAATGATATCAATAGGATAATACCTCATAAATGATCTTATAAAAGAGTGGCATATCTCTTGCTGTTTCTTAATGTAAAATTTAAATGGACTGGATGAAGGTCTATATAATTACCAAGGAGGATCGTGATGAAAAAACTGGAAGCGATTATTAAACCCTTTAAGCTTGACGAGGTTAAGGATGCCCTTACCGCAATCGGGATAAAGGGAATAACTGTAAGCGAAGTAAAAGGTTTTGGCAGGCAGCGTGGTCACAAGGAGATCTACAGGGGCGCTGAGTATCAGGTGGACTTTGTGCCAAAGGTAAAGATTGAGGTTGTTATTGATGAATCAATAATGAATGACGCAATTGATGTAATCAAGAAAACAGCCCAGACAGGCCAGATAGGTGATGGCAAGATATTTGTACTTCCGGTCGAAGAGGCCGTAAGGATTAGAACAGGTGAAAAGGGCAATGATGCCATATAGAAAGGAGAAATAAGATGAAACCAAAGGCATTTATATATGTTTTTATATTAGCTTTAATTGGCATTGGAAAGGCGTGGGCTGGTGATGAAGGGCCTACGCCTCTTACAAATAAGGAGGCCATCGATCTTGTGCAGACCCATGCAGATTATGTATGGACGTTGATTGCAGCAGCGCTTGTATTTTTTATGCAGGCAGGGTTTGCGATGGTTGAAACCGGTATGACCAGGGCAAAGAATGCAATTAATATCATGATGAAAAATCTCATGGATTTTTCACTCGGTTCACTTGCATATTGGGCAATAGGTTTTGGACTCATGTTTGGTGTATCTGCTACAGGATGGATAGGCACCTCAGGCTTTTTTCTGAGTGACTATACCTCCGGAGGTGATCCCTGGGTTCTGGCCTTCTGGATGTTCCAGGTGGTGTTTGCAGCAACTGCAGCAACTATTGTTTCAGGAGCAATGGCAGAGAGGACAAAGTTTTCTTCATATATGATATACAGTGTTGCAATAAGCGCGATTATTTATCCGATATTTGGAGGCTGGGCATGGGGTAGCCTGTTTAATGGCAGTGGATGGCTTGAAAAGCTGGGATTTATAGATTTTGCAGGTTCAACAGTTGTTCACTCGGTTGGTGGCTGGGCAGCACTTGCTGGTGCCATAGTGCTTGGTCCTAGGCTTGGAAAGTATGATAAAAATGGCAATATTAAGCCGATACTTGGTCATAATATGCCGCTTGCGGCGCTCGGTGTTTTCATCCTCTGGCTCGGTTGGTTTGGTTTTAACCCTGGTTCAACAACAGCAGCCAATAAGGATATTGCTATGATATTTGTAAATACGAATCTGTCGGCAGCTGCAGGATGTACTGTCGCGATGTTTACCTCATGGATTAAATTTGGCAAACCTGAGGTTGGCATGAGTCTTAACGGCGCACTCGCAGGTCTTGTGGCAATTACGAGCCCGTGTGCAACTGTAACACCCACAAGTTCAATAATAATAGGCGCTGTTGCAGGTGTGCTTGTTGTATTCTCAGTGCTGTTCTTTGACAAGATAAAAATTGATGACCCGGTTGGCGCCATTTCGGTTCATGGAGTAAACGGGGCCTGGGGAACTCTTGCAGCAGCTCTTTTCCATATAGATGGATTTTCTTTAAAGGTGGTTGGTGTTCAGCTTTTAGGCATAGGCTCATGTTTTATATGGACTTTTGTCCTGGCATTTATACTCTTCAAGATTATATCAAAGACCATTGGTCTGAGGGTAAGTCCGCAGGAAGAGGCAGAGGGCCTGGATTTTGCTGAGCATGGTGGTAATGCATATCCTGACTTTGAAACCTCATCATACACTCAGCAATAAAAGGTAATTGGCTTAAAAATAAAATAAAAGAGTGTGCGAAATGCACACTCTAAACTTAAAAAAGGAGAAAAAATGAAAAAGAATTTTGTTAAACAACTGGTTATTATAACGCTCTTTTCGCTTACAGCGGCAGTTTCACCATCATGGGCAGGGGAAGAATCACCCGTATCAGCCTCTGCTGATGTTTCTGCACTTTCACAATATGTCTGGCGTGGTTACGCATTAAGCGATGACAGTATCGTGATGCAACCCTCTGTGACTGTTTCATATAAGGGCTTCAGTTTTAATCTCTGGGGAAATCTGGATACAGATGATCCGTTTGATGATGATACCTCATTTAATGAGACTGACATGACATTATCTTATGATTGGTCATTTGATAAATTCAGTATCAGTACCGGTTACATCTATTATGCCCTTGAAGGAGAGGATACACAGGAAATATACCTGTCATTGGGGCTGGATACCATTTTTTCACCCTCATTAACCGTGTATAAGGTCATTGATGCATTTCCAGGATGGTATTTTAACCTGGGTATAGGCCATTCTATTGCCTTTACAGATAATCTGGCACTGGACCTTGGCGCATCCGTGGGCTATTATGATTCAGACGGCTACAGTGAACTGCATGATGGCACAATTTCTGCGTCAATGACCTTTGCTGTTAATGACTATATCAGCATAACGCCTAATGCAGCATATACTTTTGCTCTAACAAGTGAATCTAAAGACAATATAAGGGGTGGAAGCTGGGATGGTGATGATAATCATTTTTATGGCGGATTGACATTCTCTATTGCCTTTTAAAAGGCTGATTTAGTATATAACAACCCCTCCTGATTGTATTCAGGAGGGGTTGTTTATTTTTATGATCCCTGGAGTTGAAAAAAAACCTGTTATTGGGTAACCTCAGTATGAGAATCATTTTGTTTCTATACAGGACAGGGCTTCTGCATTTATAATGGTAAGGAAATTAAAATAGGGTATGGAGGGCATGGATAAGAGGCCGCAAAAAATAAGGGGCATGTTTGGGCGCATCTCAAAGAGATATGACCTCATGAACAGGCTCATCTCCCTTGGCCTTGATACCATGTGGCGCAGGTTCCTGATCAAAATGGCGCAGCTTCCTGACAGTGGTGCAGTTCTTGATGCTGGTGCAGGGACAGGTGATATCGCTATTGAGATAAAAAAAAGGAATCCTGTGCTAAAGGTGATTGCCGCTGACTTAACATATGAGATGATTACTGTAGGGAAGAAAAGGAAGGCCGGTGACGAAATAGAGTGGTGCCAGGCAGATGCCTTGAAACTACCCTTTCCTGATGCCAGGTTTGATGCTGTTACATCCGGGTTTCTTGCCAGAAATGTTCCTGATATGGCTCTCATGTTCAGGGAGCAGTTGAGGGTGCTTAAGCCCGGAGGAAGACTTGTATGTCTGGATACAAGCCCTGTACCAGACAATATTTTTAAGCCGTTTGTGCTTTTATATTACAGGCTTTTAATCCCGCTCGTGGGGTCGCTGATTTCAGGAGAAAGGGATGCCTACAGATACCTCCCTGAATCTACTATTAAGTTTATAATGCCTGATGAGCTGGTCATGATACTTGAAGGTGCAGGTCTTACAGATGTCAAATACAGGAAATTCATGTTTGGGAATATTGCGGTACACTGGGGTAAAAGGCCCTGTAATTGAACTTTTCTAACAGGAGTAAATATGCTTTCACTGGATGAGTTGAACCGATATGACCGGCAGATTATGGTGCCTGAGATAGGGCTGGAGGGCCAGGAAAAGATAAAGTCTTCAAGGGTCTTTATAGCGGGCGCTGGCGGGCTTGGTTCTCCTGTATCCCTGTATCTTGCTGCTGCGGGTGTGGGAACTTTGGTTATTGCTGATAATGACCGTGTTGAGATAACCAATCTCAACAGGCAGATTTTACACTGGCCAAGAAATATCGGCTCGAAAAAGGTTGAATCAGCCAGGGAAAAGATAAACTCATTCAATGAGCATACAAAGGTT
This sequence comes from Desulfatiglans sp., assembly GCA_012513605.1. NCBI lineage: Bacteria > Pseudomonadati > Thermodesulfobacteriota > Desulfobacteria > Desulfatiglandales > Desulfatiglandaceae > Desulfatiglans > Desulfatiglans sp. The sequence continues at coordinate 49,174 of JAAZBV010000128.1, forward strand.
GAGATTTTTGATGAAACAATAGATGATGATAATATATCAGGCTTAACTAACGGTTGTGATGTTATTATCGATGCAATGGATAACATCGCGACAAGGTTTGTCCTGAACAGGGCAGCAATAAAAAGAAAAATCCCTTTTATTCACGGGGCTGTAAGCGGTCTGGAGGGTAGGGTGACTACCATTATCCCTTTTAAAACCGCGTGTATCGGATGCATGTACAGGGCCGATACAAAACCAGGAAAATTTCCTGTTCTTGGTGTTACACCTGGAATAATAGGTATAATACAGGCTACAGAGGTTATTAAATACCTCACAGGCATGGGTGAGTTGCTCACAAACAGGCTCCTGATATATGATGGCATGGATCTCAGTTTCAGAGAATTTAAATTAAGCAGAAACCCTGAGTGCAGGGAATGTAATACTGGTAAGGTTTAAATATATGGGTGTCTCAGTTCACCTTCACAGGGTCTTTCAGAAGTATTGCGGCAGTCTGGAAAAAATAGAGGTAAATGGCTCTACTGTGCAGGAATGCCTTCAGAATATAATTTTATTGTATCCTGAGTTTGAGAAGGCCATTTTTGTAGCAGAGGGTAAGCTGCACCCGCTTATTGAGGTATATGTGAATTCATCAAGCGCATATCCTGATGCCTTGAAAAAAGAGGTTTATGATGATGACAAAATATATATTATACATACACTCGCAGGCGGCTAAGCCTGGGTGTTGTCAGAAAGTTGCAGGTTTTAAAAGTGATAAAAGAGTTGATCAGACCGTTTCCGGAAACAAGAAATATTACACCGATCCCGATACCCTTTAATGAGGTGCCTTATCTCCTTACAGCAAATATTTACGCCCTTGGTAAAGAGGAAATAACGCTTATTGATGCCGGCCCTGACATCCCCGGCGCCCTTCAATTCATAATGGATACCTTTAAAAGAGAGGGTCTCATATTTAACAACATCAACAGGATAATCCTGACACACGGTCATATGGACCATTTCGGTCTTGCCTCTGAAATTATAAAGCGGCTTGATCATACTGTTGAGATATATATCCACCCTGAAGGGGTATGGAAGATATCCAGCGAATTTTTAAAAAATGAAATATGGGCTGATGAGCTTGATCTGCTTCAGCAGATGGCCGGGATACCTGATGATATCCTAAATGCAATGAAAAGGGGTATCAGAAAATATTACAGTATAGCAAAACCCATTGATGAACCGAAGGAGATGGCGGATGGCCATATATTTAAAGGTGAAGGCTACAGTCTCAGGGTGATTTTTACCCCGGGACATGATCCTGGTTTATGCTGCCTGTATGAATCTGAACAGAAGATACTCTTCAGCAGTGACCATATTATAAAAAATCTGACTCCAAAGCCTATACTGGCCTTAAGCCGTGACAGGATGATCGATAAAAACTACAAGGGGTTGATTTATTATCTGAAATCCCTTGACCGGGTATCTGGATTGGATGTGAGGCACCTGTTCCCCGGTCATGGTGAGTATATTAGCGATATGAAGCCTGTTATAGGCATGTACAGGGTTCATTATAAAGAGAGGATGGAGCAGGTATTGAATGCAGTAAAGGATGAAGAGTTACCCGCATACAATATGGTAAGAAAGATATTTCCTAATGTTGAAAAGGCAGATGTCTTTATTGCACTCTCAGAGATATTCTCACATCTTGAGCTGCTTGAATCTGATAATAAGATTGAAATAAAAGGGCAGGACTTTCCAATCATTTACAGGGCATTATAGGGTAATTATAATAACTGACCCTCTGTCAGATATTATCTGACAAAGGGTCAGTTATCTTTTTTGAGGTACAGGTTATAATGTTAACTCTATTTTAGGATTATCCGAGTCAAGGATTTTATAACTCACCCTGCCCCCGCAGAATCTTTTTATCAGGTCAACCGCCTCAATGCATATCCCCTCTGTTTCATCCCTTGTAACAGGAGGAAGGCCGTCAATGTTCATCTCAAAGGCGGTTGTTGCACTCTTTATGGATGTATGCTCTGCCTGTCTCCAGCTCCACCTCCTGACGAGGCAGTTTTTTCCTTCAGTAAAGATTATCTCACCAGGTTCTGTCTGTTCCGTGATATCGGCGCCAAATGGGGTAAAGGACTCTTCCCCTGTGGCTATTTTAAGTGAGATATCACCTTTAACAACATCTATTGCATGCGCACCTGCTGTAATAATATACTTAAGGCATAAGATGTTTCCAATATCAACAACAGTGTTAATGGAGGGCAGTTCATTGCCGTTCAAGACCCTTCTCACCATCCCCTCAATGGATGACCTGAACTTGGCAGGCTTGGCACCGAAGAGCCGGTACGCCTCTCTCCAGGAGTTAATTCTCACGTGAGATGCAGGGTCATCAGCATTCACCTTGTTATTAAGTGCCTTTTCAGCATCTCTAAGCATGGATACCAGTTCTGCTGGTGAGCCAGTCACCTTGATATCAAATGCGAGCACCACACCCCGGCAGTATCCCGGAAACATCTCAAAGATACTGTTATCGATTGAATAAAAAGGTTTACCCATTATTTACCTCCCAATTTTTTATCAAGATATTCATTCGTAATCCTGTAGACTTGATCGGCCCTGTCAGACACTTCAGGAAGGGCCTCACGCAGCATCTCAAGGTATTTTCTTTCACGTATAATCTCAAGGCTGCGCCTGTAATTAAGGTCATAGACCCAACCCATCTGGTATAGCTTAAAGTCATTTAATGACCTGAGATTATCTACCTGGGCTATTTGCCCGGATGTAAGAGGTTTAAAGACCTCATCAGAAATGGTCTCTGTATCAGGCAGATGCAATTCAATTACCCTGTTGCTGCCACTAGCTGATGTCATATAATACTCGGTTACAACATAGAGGATATCAATCTTGTCTGCATCCCGTATCAGCTTTAAAAACTCTATACTTTCCGGGCTGAATCCTGAGGGGATCGCAGGCATGTTATGGCACCCTACAGAACGTATGATTACCTCCCTGCATTCGGCTGGAAAATCCCTGAGAACATCTTGTTCCCTGATAATCCTAACACCAAGGGCAGCATGGTTTTCCGATATTGAATCGGAAAATGTCCTGTATCTCCTGTATTGTTCAAATCTTCCGATATCATGGAGAATAGCGCATGCCTCGGCTACTGACATATCTTCTTCATCAAGGGCAATGCTTTTTGCAATATCAATGATTGCCTCTCTTACACGTATGGTATGGTTTTTCTTCAGCTCTACATTGATGTCTGATTCCGAGTGACCGCTTATAAAGCCCTTTACATATTTTTCAAACCATGCTGTTAAATTCAGTAATGCTGTTTTTAAATCCATTTTAATATTAAAATACCTTCTTCAATTGAGGACATGTATGAACCTGAAATATATTTATGTAATCTGCCATAAAAACAGGCTGCAAGGCAAGCTTTAGTATAAATTTGTGTAAGTACAAAACACAATTCTCACCACGGAGAGCACGGAGAACACGGAGTAAAAAATTAAAAATTAATATCTCCGTGCTCTCCGTGTCCTCCGTGGTTAAGTATAACAATATATGTCATATTTCACTTTATTTATAAGAGAGTAATTATAGAGTCCAGGTGCAACTTTATCCTTTTATTCCCTGAGTTTGTAACCGCTTTTAAGAAGCATAAGTCCTGCAATGCTTATCAGGATAAAAAACAGGGTTGTTATGACAAGGCTCAGCAAGGGGTCTGTATCCGAAACCCCAAGGAACGCATATCTGAAACCATCCACCATGTAAAAGAACGGATTATAATAGGATACCTGTTTCCAGAAGTCAGGCAGTGTGTGTATTGAGAAGAAAACACCGCTCAAAAAGGATAATGGCAGTATGACAAAATTCTGAAATGCTGCGATGTGATCCCATTTTTCTGAACAGACTGCACCGATAAGCCCTAGTGCCCCAAGTATGCCGCAACCTAAAAAACTGAATGCAAGAACCAGGGGAATGTCATGTATCCATACTGTTTCAAAAAAGTAGGCTGTTATCCATACACCTGAGCCAACAAGGATTCCCCTTACAACACATGCTGCAACATAGGCGATATATATCTCCAGATCCGATAAAGGGGCGAGCAGCATAAATACAATATTTCTGTTCATCTTTGACTGAAACAGGCTGGATGAGCTGTTTGCAAAGGCATTCTGGAGCATGGACATGATTATAAGCCCCGGAATAAGAAATGTTACATAGTGAACCCCTTTATACACCTCAAGCCTCTCTGTAAGCACCGAGGAGAATACAAGGAGATAGAGCAGTACTGTTACCACAGGGGTCAGTATGGTCTGTATGGATACCTTCAGGAACCGCCAGACCTCTTTCCAGAAGAGTGTAAATATCCCTCCCCAGTTAATCATTTTCAGCACCTGTCAGTTCTATGAACACCTCTTCAAGTCCCGGTTCTTTTGTCTGAAGGTCAATCAGGTTTACGCTGGCCCTGCGCAGTTCCTCAATGATCGCCCCTATTTTATCATTTTCTTTATGCAGCTTCAGACAGATATCCCCGTTTTCCGAGGAGATTATCTTTTCCCTGATACCTTCAGGGATTTTTTTTGTACTGCTTTTTGCCAATCTAAGATTAAGGAACCTGTAGGGATATCGGTTGAGCAATTTCTCTTTCTCCTCTACTGCCTTGAGAATTCCATGGCTGAGTATCCCTATCATGTCACAGTTGGCCTCAGCCTCTTCAAGGTAGTGTGTTGTAAGAATAATGGTCTGCCCCTGTTTATTCAGTTCGCGAAAATACCTCCAGAGGCTTTTTCTAAGTTCCACATCCACACCTGCTGTGGGTTCATCAAGGACTATAACCTCAGGCCTATGGACAAGCGCCTGTGCAATCAGGAGACGTCGTTTCATGCCGCCGGAGAGGTTCCCTATGTTCTCTGTTGCCTTATCTGATAGATCAAGGTGAAAGATGATCTCCTCTATCCATGCATGGTTAGATGAACCTAGTCCAAAGTAACCTGATTGCAGCCTGAGCATCTCCCGAACCGAAAAGAAGGGGTCATAGGCAAGCTCCTGTGGAACAACCCCGATGGTCTTTCTGGCCTTTCTCCATCTGCTCCTTACATTATAGCCCTTGACCTCTATATACCCTTTTGATGCCTTTGTGAGGCCCGCCATAATATTTATCAGGGTAGATTTTCCTGCGCCATTTGGCCCAAGAAGCCCGAAAAAACTGCCCTGTTCTATCTGGAAATCTATATTCTCAAGCGCCTTCAGACTCCCGTAGGACTTTGATACACCTGAAACCTTAACAGCTGGTAACATTATTTGAACCTGCTTCCTTAATTTTTTTCAACTTTGCGACTCTAATAAAGTAATTAGAATCAGGCAACAGGAATTTAAACAGCAGGGTTCCAGAGGTCAAGGGTTCGAGTGAAAAACGTAGTCTAATGAAAATCTGCTTTCCTTGGACCCTGGACCCCTTGAACCCTTTATTTTTTTATAATTTCCTTCTTTCATATTTAACATATCTATGTTATTGTGCAGTTTTTATTTTTAAGGAATTATAATTGCAGGAGATGTAAATGGCTGATATTAAATATAAAAGTGTGCCACTCAATGAAGCGGTAGGTATGATGCTTGGGCATGATCTCACCCAGATTATACCCGGGGAATTTAAGGGCCCGGCCTTTAAAAAGGGTCATATTATTAAAGAAGAGGATGTTACCCGGTTACTTGATATGGGTAAAATGAATATATATGTGCTTGACCCAAAGGACGGTTTTATCCATGAAAACGAGGCAGCAGGACGCATTGCAAATGCCTCATCAGGAAGGGGCATCAGGCATTCAGAACCTGTTGAGGGTAGAATAAATTTCATATCAACCGGCACAGGATTGTTAAAGGTCAATAAAGAAGCACTCCTTAAAATAAATCTGGTGGAGGATATCACCTTTGCTACCATCCATGGGAACCAGATAGTTAAACCTGATACGGCAATGGCCGGCACAAGGATAATCCCTATTGCCACACATGAAAAGAATATAGGGGAGGTGGAACGTATATGCAGGGAGAACTATCCTGTAATTGAGGTTAAACCCTTCAGACATCTCAGGGTTGGTGTTATTACAACCGGGAGTGAGGTGTTTTCCGGGCGCATAAAGGATAAATTTGGGCCTGTGCTAAAAGACAAATTCAAAAAGATGGATTGCGAGGTAATTAAACAGGTATTTGTCTCTGATGATGTGGAAAAGACAGTTTCGGCCATACATGAGCTGATAAAGGAGGGGGCAGAACTCATAGCCCTTACAGGGGGCATGTCTGTTGACCCTGATGACCAGACCCCTTTAAGCATAAGAAAATCAGGCGCAAGGGTTATTACCTATGGAGCGCCTGTATACCCCGGGGCCATGTTTATGCTTGCATATATCGGTAATATCCCTGTTGTGGGGCTTCCAGGGTGTGTTATGTATTACAGGGCAAGCATATTTGAGCTTATCCTGCCCCTTGTTATAGCAGATGAACCGGTAACAAAGGAGTATATCTCATCGTTAGGTCATGGGGGGTACTGCTCTAACTGTAAAGAGTGCAGGTACCCTGTATGCGGATTTGGTAAACAGTAAAAAGAGGTCAGGCAGTTCTCATCGGAAAGGAAATAATTATTTTAAGTATATTATCGCCGATTTTAATAAGGTTTATCTTCCCGCCATGCCTGTGGATTATAATCTTCGAAAGTGGCAGATCAAGAACGCTCTCCTCCAGCTTCTGCTCAATATGAGGAAAAAAGAATTGTTCTATATCGGCATTTGACATGTGCTTAAAGGCATTGGTGATTGTAACAACCACCTCATCATCCCTGAATGCGGTTGAAACCGAGATATTCTCTTCGGGAGGGGATGATATTATTGAGTGCTTTATGATATTGGTTACTGCCTGGCAGAGTATCTTATGATCCGCCTCTATATCTGGGATATTCGATTCAAGGTCTGAGACAATTTCAAGGTTTCTTGATTCAAGGAGCCTGTCAAGTTCTGCGATAGACTCCAGTATAAGCTCGTTTATATTCACACTTGAAAGTGTGAGTTCAAACGGGGTTATAGTGGATAAGAGGCCGGTCACGAATATCTCAAGTTTTGCCACCTCTTCAACTATTATAATAGAAAGGCGCTTATTGGGGTCATCATCCTTCATGGCATCCCTGAGTCTTCGCGCAAATCCCCCGGCAATACTTAACGGGTTTCTTATCTCATGTGCCATTCTTGCAGATATCTCACCAAGTGTCCGCACCTCCTCTGTCTGTATGGCCCGATCCTCCAGTCTTTTGAGCTCGGTTATATCAAGCATAAATCCATCAACCCATTTCACCTCACCATTCTCATCGGTAGTTGGTATTGAATGTGTAATAAAATGGAGGAGCCTCCCGTCCTTTGACCTTACCTTGTGATCAAGCCTGCACTCTTCACCTTTAATAAAACAGGTATTCCAAACTGTTTTAAATGCCTCAGGCGCCTCACTCGCTATCTTATCCCGCCAGAATCTCTTGTCATCAAGCGCCTCTTCTACAGTATAACCTATATTTTCTGTCAGGTAAGAGTTTACAAACTCGGTTGTCCCGTCCTTTAATATCCTGTAGACAACAAGCGGGACATTTTCCACCATTGTCCGGTATTTTTCTTCAGATTCCAGGAGCTCTGATGTCCTCTCATCAACACGTTTTTCAAGGGTCCTTGCATAGTTTTCTATCTCCATGCGTCTGGTTTTAAGGGCCTCAAGCATTGTGTTAAGGGTGTTTGTCAGGGAGCCCACCTCGTCTGAGCTCTTGACATCAAGTCCATTCTCCCTTTCCCCTGATGCAATCTCGCGGGCCTCTGCCACTATCTCCTTTATAGGTTTTATAAACAGATTAATTACAAGATAGATAAACAGAAAGGATATGAGGATGACCGCAATTCCAGCTGAAACCATCAGATTCCTGGTGCCTGCCAGTCTTTTAAGTGTTGCTGTCCTGTCAGCGTTGAAGACTATCAGTGCAACAACCTCTCCTGAGCAGTTTACAACAGGGCCTATTAAAACAGACATGTCCGGGTGTTTTTCAGGTGATATCATTATATCTGGCTCATGTATATTCCCTTGACCTTTGTATATCCCTGAAATGTTTTCAAGAGAAAGCTCCCCGGCTGCTGTTATTCTCTCAGGTTTGCCTTCTGCTATAGTGTAAAGTGCGGCATTTATCTTCCAGGTCCTGTGATAATCATCCATAAATGCATTCCCTAAGGTAAACAGGGTGCCAACACTCCCAGCGATCTTTCCATCATTATAGACAGCTACAGCACCCCCTGTGACAAGACCTGACCGCCCCATCTCAAGGCAGACAGAATTTTTTGCCCCTGAAAAAATCTCTGATACGCTCTTTATATCCAAACCCGCAGTATCTCCATTCTCTCCCGGGTTAGAAAGCCTTAAAAAGGATATGCCCGGAGGTCTGTGAAGATACAGTTGTGAAACCCCCTGGTTGTTTTTAAGGTTCTGGTATATAGGTGCTATATAGTTTTGCAGGGCGACTTTGTCATCTTCTTTAAGAAGCCTTCCAATATCGGGTATATCTGCAAATGAAGATGCTATAGAGATGGCCTGTTCCTGTTTCTGGTTAAGCCGGTCCAGAAAGAGCCTGTAATGCTGAAGTAAAAGGTTCCTTTCCTCTTTTTTGATCAGGTTCTGCTGTGAGGTTAAACTGATTAAGGTCAAAATGGTGGTGCTGGCAAAGGCAAAAAAAAGAAAAGGGATTAAGAGCTTCAGTTTCAGGCTGATTCCTCTCATCCCATGAAAGATATTATGCAGATTTTTCATATACTGTCATAGCCATTTATTTCAATCATTATGTTTATATACTTTTTCTTAAATAAAACGAATATTTTTTTGTTTCCTAATGAAAATAATTGCCGATTATTCTTTTTGGTATTATTAAGGCAAAAGGTATCTTTTGTACCCGGATTTTGAATAATCAGCGGAGGCATTTTATGAGTGTTGAAGGGACATACAGGATTTCTACGGACACCCCTATGGGCGTTATGGAGAGCACCCTTACCCTTAAAAAGGCAGGTGATGAGTTGACTGGCACCATGTCATCAGGGCTTATAGGGCAGGTAGATTTTAATGGCGGAAAGGTGGAGGGCAGCAGCTTTTCATTTGCGCTTACAGTAAAGAAGTTCTTTAAAAAGATAGATATTTCAGGGCATGGCAGGGTAGAGGGTGACAGGATATCAGGGAGGATAATAACATCGTATGGCGAATCCTGTTTTGAAGGGGAAAGGGTTTAGCTTGTTACCGCCTATTTTTATATTGACACAACAGGCTAATCTTTTTATCCTTCTTATTAAATTAACATTTCAACACAATCTGTTTCAGACATAAAAGTAAAAGTCTCAGGGCTGCTTTAACCGTTCATTAACATTTTAAATGGAGGATAAAGAATGCCATCATATTACAACAATATAAGACCAAACCTGGCAGGCGACTTTCCGCAGATTGACCCGACTGCATTAATTGACCCTTCAGCCCAGATAATTGGCAATGTGAAGATTGATGAAGGCGTTTTTGTCGGGCCTTTAACTGTAATCAGGGCGGATCAGAGGGGGCCCGACGGCAAGGTGGCGCTCATTCATATTGGCGAAGAGGTCAATATTCAGGATGGTGTTATTATACACACTGATCCCGGTGCCCCCTTTGTTATAGGCCCCAAAACCTCTATAGCCCATGGAGTCACCATCCATGGTCCATGTAATATCGCCAATGAGTGTTTTATTGCTATAAGGGCATCTCTGTACAAGGTAACTCTGGAAGAGCATGTATGGATCGGGCTTGGAGCAATCGTACAAAGGGTTACATTGAATTCATTTACCATGGTTCCAACCGGTGCAGTTATCCTTGAACATGCTGAAACACTCGGGCTAAGGCTGGTTACGGATGAAGAAAGAAAATTTATGGAAGAGGCCTGGATTGCCAATTCAAGGTTAAGGATGGATTACCTGGAACTAAGGGACAAGGCGGAAGCACTCAGGTCCAGTATTAATAAAAAGGGGTGACTAGTTTCTCCCGGTATTTTCCCCAGGGTGCCCGAATGAGCTTGAAATTACAGGGGAAACAAACAATATGATCCTGATGGAACCTGAAACAAGAAAAACTATATTCTGGATTGTAAAACCAACTGTTGACATTAAAGGAGGTATGACGGCCATTTTTCCGGTAAATGTTATCTCTTCAGAAAAGGTGTCTGTTACATGGCCCCTGTATTTTAAAGGGCCATGTAACAGATTGAATTACTGCAATTTATTTGCTGAGCTTCTCTTTCATTTCCTTTGCCTGATCACGCCCTGCAAGCACATATATCTTTTCTATAAGGTAATACTGTCTGCCTTTGGCAGTCCTTATGAAAAATTTGTCAAACCCGGCAGTAATAGTTGATTTCTGATCAACAATACCAATTACCTGGCTGGCAATATCTGTCTCAAGGGGCCTGTCCAGTACAGCCAGGAAAAACTCTCCTCCATTGGCCGTAAAAATAAGCGCCTGTTTATCAATCTGATCCCAGTTTGATACATTGATTGCGTTTATCTTCTTGACCGCTTTAAGCTCATTACTGAGGTTGTATTTTTCAGGCAGGGCAGACGGTGCTGTTGTGGTTGTGGCACATGATGCTGTCATAGCGAGAAGTGCAACAATAGCGAACAATTTAATCATCATTTTCATATTGAAACTCCTTTCGGTTAATACAAAAAAACTATTTGACTAAAAACGTCAAATTTACAAATTGATGTAATATTAATTTAATCTGCAAAATAAATCAAGTTTTTTACAGATATACGGAGTTAATTTTTCAATGAGAGTAAATTGTCCTAGAAAAAATAAGGCTACTGTTTTTTTTGAAAGGAGGAAAATCAATTTAAAGATATCACTATTCAGATGTTAGATAACTATCTGATATTAATGAGATATTAGGCCCTTTTTACAGGAATTTTCAATAAATAGAGGATAATTGCGCCAATGATACACCAAATAGCAAGGGCATAAAACACCCCCTGGTAACCATGCCCGCTGTCATACAGCCTCCCTGCAACATAGGGTATTATAGCCCCAAAGGTGGTATTGATGGCCAGAGAGAGCCCTATAAGCGATGCAAATGTCTTTACACCGTAATAATTGCTTAATACAGTGGCCACACAGACAACGCCCCCTCCAAAACCGATCCCTATACACGATGCCACACACACAAGCAGAAAGGGTGATACTGCCTTAACAGATAGTATCATTCCGATACTGAACAGGGCTATAAACCCGGCCCAGATCTTCCTAGGTTCAATCCTGTCGCCTGATGCTGCAATGATAGCCTTTCCTAAAAGGCTTGTAAGTGCAATAAGGCTTATGGCCCATGATGCAGCATCACGGGTATGGCCGATATCCATAAGGTGGACTACGCCATGACCTAAAAACAGGGAATAGCCACAGCCCATTCCCATGTGGCAGATCATCATGATCCAGAAGGAGCTGCCGGACAATACCTCTGAATAGCCCCAGTTTACCTCTGTCTGATACACCTTTTTTTTAACTTTGCTGGAACCGGATATGTTCATATCTTGTGAAAGAAATGTATCCCCATCGGGCAGCTGCCCCAGATCCTTTGGGTCTTCTTTTATAAAAATGATGGAGATCAGGAGGGCTAAAATCGCAAGGGCAGTTATAATAAACCAACCCATGCGCCAGTTTTTATCAGTTAAAACAAGCACCTGATTAAGGAGAGGGGAGGCTATAAACCCGCCAATACCTGAGGCTGAACTGAAAATTGCAAGGGCAAGAGCCCGTTTTTTGATAAACCATTTTGCGATGCCTGCCTGCGCGCCAATCACGCCACCCACACAAACACCAGCCCCCACTATTATCCCAAAGCTAACCACAGCAGATGGGCCGCTCTTTACATAGGTCGCCATGAGAATAGAGCCGATACCCACCAGAATGCTGCCTGTAATCATGGTAAACCTTACGCCGAATCTGCCAACGCACATGGCAACAAGGGGACCTGGAAGTCCTGACATTATTGTGTATATGGAAAAGATGCCACCGAGTGACTGACGGTTCAGGTTAAGGTCAACAACCATAACCGCATCAAGCACCCTCGCGCCGTAGATGGGAAAGGCAAGGTTTATGGAGACAATCGCCCACAGGGCAGCTAACAGCTTCCAGCCATAGAAACTTCTGTCAGGCATGATTACCTCAAGGGTATTGCACCTTATTAAGGCGCAATACCCATTTTTTAGGAACTGCGGGTTGATCTATTTGAAATAAATCTTGTTCTGTTTTCTTACTTCATCCATGATGCAGTCATTAACACCAGGGAAGATACTGCCTTCGCCGCCATAGGTGAGGCAGGGGATAAACATGCCGCCTTCATGATATTCCTTGCAGGCGCGGGCTGTTTCGGCGCGGACGATCTCCTCTTTCCAGTCAGCACGGTCAACAATGGATGCATCAATACCACCCATGAGGGTGAGTTTATAATCAGTATCCTTCTTGATCTTCTGGATATTGTTGGAAGGGAGGATCCCTTCCCATATATCAATACCCACCTCTACCATATCCTTTGCAATTGGTTCACAGAAGCTGTCAGCATGATGCATGGTGATGACACCTTCCTTTTTCATGGCGCCGTAGATCTCTTTGTAGGGCTCTTTCAGGAATTCACGCCATGTATCAGGGCTCATGAACATGCTGTATTTTGAACCCCAGTCATCATGAAACATGATAACATCAGGTCGAAGATTTTCTATAAGGAGCCTTACCTGCTGCATCTTTGCCTTTTTAACATAGTCGATCAGTTCATGCATTGCGTCAGGTTCTGCCAGAAAGTTCATAAGAGTGTCTTCAAAGCCCATAAGAAAATGGAGCTGCTCAAATACGCCGGTTGGAACCCAGACCATGGCAAATTTACCCTCTGCCTTTATTCTGGCTGTATCTGCTTTTGCAGCTTTCCAGTCCATGGGCACCTTGTCAAGGTCAGGGGCCTTGCAGGTCTTGCGCCATTCGGTTATGTCCGGGCAGACCTTGGTCTTTTCATTAACCATGGGCATGATACCCGGTTCATGTTCTCCCCAGTAAATCGTAACTCCCCAGGGGTTGATGGCTGTCTGGCCTTTTGCTACCGGAAACAGATAGAAAAAAACAGGGTCCCATACCTGCGGAAAGGGTTCCCACTCGTTTACAAATGCATCCGGTTTGCCGTTTTTCAAAGTTTCATACACATTTTCTTTTAATGTTAACACGGATTTTCCTCCTTTATTTAGATATTGCCTTGCTTATATCACCAATATAATAAAAAATAACCCTTTTTTATTTGGTGGAGAAATTATCAGTCCCTGTACACTTTCAGGTGAGCATATTGTCTATAATTCCATACAATTTAATATTTTTTCGAATTTTAAATAGCCTGTGTATATTATATTTTAATGTTTATGAATATAAATTCTGCCTGTATTTTACCATTAAGAGTCCATGCTGTTAAGGCTCTCATCGCACTCAACAGGGGATGTGGGGTGCAGTTGTATGTGCTCTATGCTTTTTTGTTTGTTGATGGCATGAAAAATGCCTGAAGGTATAATAATTGTATTTGTTTTCCCGAAAAATATTAAGGCATGTCCGGCAGTTAACCCTGAAACAGGGTCTTGATGCCCGGATGATAAATCAGTATAACTCTCAGACAGGAGAATATGAAAATGAGACCGGTAATAATGAGAATTTCCCTTTTAATGCTATTAATGATTTGCCTCTGTGTCACCTTGTCCTGCAACTCTGGAGACTCAGACTCTAAGGATGCTGCCCCGGTCACACCCGGAAATAATATTCAGCCGCCGGCAGGTAACAATAATGATCCCTCTGATCCGCTGAATGCTGGCGCTATAATTATAGATCATGAAAGTACTGATCTCGCGATGGTCCCGCTTGAATGGATAAATGAGGCAAAGGAGAAACTTCACATTGCCTATGGCCACACCTCTCACGGAAGCCAGATTACAACAGGCATGAGCGGGCTCACAACCTTTGCAAATGCCCCTTATGGAGGCGCCACATACAGGTGGAACAGCGGTGGTTCAGGCGAAGCCCTTGACCTGCGTGATTCACCTTTCTCCGGGGCAAGCGATCTTGGAAATCCTAACCGGACAGTCTGGGCTGATGCCACGCGTAACTATCTGAATGCCCACCCCGAGATAAATGTGATCATGTGGTCATGGTGCGGCCAGGCAGATGGCATTGAGGCGCAGATAGGCCAGTATCTTGACCTTATGGATGATCTTGAGGCAGACTATCCTGATGTTATGTTTGTCTATATGACAGGCCATACTAATGGGACAGGGCTTGATGGAAATCTGCATCAGCGGAACCTCCAGATCAGGAATTTTTGTGAGACCAATGGAAAAATACTGTTTGATTTTGAAGATATAGAGAGTTATGACCCTGATGGCGAATACTATGGGGATCTGAATGTAACAGACAGCTGTGATTATAATGGCGGCAACTGGGCAAAGGAGTGGCAACAGAGTCACACTGAAGGGATGGACTGGTATAATTGTTCATCTGCCCACAGTGAGCCCCTGAACGCAAATCAAAAGGCCTATGCAGCATGGTGGCTCTGGGCAAGGCTCGCGGGCTGGGATGGAAATTAGAAGGTGTTAAACAATATAAATAAAATATCTTATTTGGATATAGAATCAGTCACCTGCGGGTACTGTCATTCATGCTGCACTATCCATTATCTGAAACAGGAAGGCGCAAAGGAATACTGCCTTGATCTGATGAGTACCCTTGAACAAAAGGGCACTATAGATATCCATGCCCCTGAAGGTGAGGCAGACCCGAAATTAACCCTGGGCTATGTAAAAGGAGAGGCAAGGGGACAGATGTTTGGTGTGCTTGAGTGTCTGGATGCTGATGGAAAATCGCTGTTCTTAAAGGCATTTTCAGGCCAGTATAACGGGGTATGGGATGTAAATGGATGGGCGCCCCCCCTGTTTGATACTAAAGAGTTTGATTTGATTGTCGATAGTGCTGATAAAGAGATAAAGCGGCTGGGTAACATTATCAATAAACTTTTGAATGAACCAGATAGGCATCAATTGATATACAAGCGGAAAAGGTTGTCGCAGGAACTTATGAAAGAGATACACGCGCTCTACCGGGTGAATAATTTCAGGTCAGAGGCGAGGCCCCTTACCGATTTTTTTAAAAATGGGATACCGGCAGGCGCGGGTGACTGCTGCGGTCCCAAGCTTTTAAATACAGCCGCTAAAATGGGTCTGCTTCCTGTATCCCTTGCAGAGATATTCTGGGGTGAAACAAATCTTTCAGGGACACGCATGCAGGGTAATTTTTATGGCCCGTGCAGGGAAAAGTGCCTGCCCTTAATTGGTTTTATGCTCTGCGGGGCTAATGCAGATCGGTCTGACCATGAATAAGCCCGATATAATCTACAAAGATTCATCCATTGTGGTGGTTATAAAACCTGAGGGGCTTTTGTCTGTTCCGGGTAAAGGGGCTGATAAACAGGATTGTCTTGCCAACCGCATAAGAGATATGTTCCCGGGATGCATACCGCAGCCCGCTGTCCACCGACTTGATATGGATACATCGGGCATCATGGTCTTTGCATTAACAAAGGAGGCACACAGGACTCTCTCTATCCAGTTTCAGGATAGAAAGGTTAAAAAGCAATATGTTGCAGTGCTTGATGGCATTGTTAAAAAGGAGAGCGGGGAGATCAGCCTGCCCCTTCGCGTGGATGTTACAAACAGGCCCTTCCAGATATATGACCCGGTCCATGGAAGGAGCGGTATAACCCTTTGGGAAAAGATAGAGGTAAAGAATAACCGCACAAGGGTGCTTTTTACACCCTTAACAGGCAGGACACACCAGATTCGGGTGCATGCATCACATCCGCTGGGGCTTAATTGCCCTATTGTAGGAGACAGGCTCTATGGCCATTTAAAGCCCGGAGAGCGTCTGATGCTGCATGCATGCAGCCTTACATTCAAACACCCTGCAAGCAATGATGAAATGCACTTTGAAAATCAGCCTTTGTTTTAGGAGCTTTTTGTGTTCAGGGTAGGGATTCTGCTCTATTTATCGAGTAGTGCTTCAGCGCCTTTTTTAATATGCCACCATAATAATAAAGCGTAATGCCAGCCAGTCGCGTATCTGACCGTTTTTGGCATTTCCGGCCTCCTTCACTTCATTCGAAACCTGTCCCACCCTGACTGTTTTTGTAATGGTTTTACCGGCATGGGCATATCGAGCGGCACCATCCTACTTGTCCCTGGCCCGTGCATCCGAATAATAGCATAGCCAAAACGCAGACCAAAAACCGTGGTGCTCAAACGTTTTTATTTGAAAATGTCTTATAATTTTCCGCTCCGCGATCAGAGCAGCGGCTGCTTATACTTTTTCCATATCGGAGCTGTTTCGTAAAAGGGCGCTTTGGTAGGTAAAAGTGGCGATGTGCTGCAAGGCTGAAACGTATTGGCTGTCTTGTTCCAATACAGGATCAACATCAAAAGGCTAGGTTAAAAGCAGTTTTCGCCTGCTATTTACCGACTGTTTTTTTTTGATAACCAGTTATTATTACGATTAAAATTTGATTTTTAATTTCTATTTACAACTTTTAGCAACGCTGCCATTTTTACCAAATAGCATTTATCGCCCATCTCTTTTCAGCTTTTAACCAGTCTGGCGAGCTTTTTGCCAAATCCGGTTGATTAGCGGGTTATGGGTTTTTTAATTTTGGTATTGAAAGAATATTGTTTTCAAAATCCATTTTAACTTCTTTATAATCAAAATCCGCATGGGAATCACCTTCTTCAATTATCTCCTCCCATACACAAAATCCATCACCACAAATTTTTGAAAAATTACCACAATACATTGCTGTCCAAGATAAATGAAAATTTGATATTGCATCAAGTAAAAACAAGTAGTTAAGTTAACAAAACGGCGTATTCAAAAAACAGGTTATTGCCAGCAGTGCTGTCCAAGAATCAAAATGGTA
>JAAZBV010000129.1 GCA_012513605.1 Desulfatiglans sp.
GCCCCCCCCCCCCCAAATTAAAGGCGGTTATAGATGTAAATCTTAAACCGCCTTGAGATTATTAATGATGGGGACTTCCTGTTTGACCAAATCCTTATTCGATTTCCTCTACCTCAATAGCCTCAACCAGCACCCTGGCTGTTCCATTCTTATAATATCCCAGTTTTTTGCTGCACCCTCGCTGAGGTCGATTATCCTGTTATCTACAAAAGGGCCGCGATCATTTACCCTTACTATTATTGATTTTTTGTTTTGAAGGTTTGTAACCCTCACATAGGAGGGAAGGGGAAGGTGCTTGTGGGCGGCATTAAGACCGTCAGGGTCAAATGCCTCACCATTTGCGGTCATGTGCCCTCCCTTCTTTTTCATGGTCTCTTCGCCATACCATGAGGCAATCCCCACCTCCTTATATTCTCCTGCCTCTTTGAGGGACATTGGGACGTATTCCCTGCCATTAACAACATAGGGGGCCATTTTTACACGACCCTGCGCTATTGCCTCTTTTGGAGAGAGGCCATCAATAGACTCAAGCCCATCATTGGTAAAAGGCCAGTCGACAGGAGCCTTTACCACATTAAAGGTGAATTTCCCGATTTTATAAATGACCTTGCTAGTGCCGTATATGGTTTTTGTTGCCAGCTTTGTCACCTTATACGGCGCTGTCACTATAAGATACGATGCAGCAACAAAACCGCATGATGATAATAATAAACTGGAAAAACCCAAAACAAGAATTATACAAAAGGGCCTGAATCTTTTTTTTGATCGCATATCATTACCAGATTGAATTTATTTTACCCACAATTCACGGGAATGTCTTGATTTGACGCTCAGCGACTTAATGCAAGACATGATGGATACGGACAAAAATATATATCACATTTTTCCTTCAAGCTCCCCAATAATAAAACAAGGCGGCCAAATATAATAGCAAACCGAAATACAATAATATGGTTGGGTGAATTCAGATTGACATGCAACACCAAACTCCATATACTCCGTTCCCTAAAACGGATTCTTATCAAAGACAAATAAATTAATTCTTTTCCATACACAACGGTAATTAAAAAAAATGAAGCCTCGAAAAAGACTTGTTTTCTGTTTTACCCTTCTTGCTGTTTTCGCTGCGAACCTCAGTCATGCTGCTGAGCCGGATGTAGCTTATCAGAAAAAAATCACATATGATATACGTAAAAAAGGTAATGATTCATACTACTCAACATCTGACATTAAGGAGCAGTATTTATTTCTTAGTGAGCGGTCAATCCGAAATACCCAGTTTTATATCTACGAACACTACTTTGAAAAAATAAGTAACCTGAAAGTGAAATTCCGCAATAAACTATTAAAAAAAGATTATATATCCACAGGGTTAATTGATTATAAGGATATATTTATCTCGGATACTAAATTCCACAAGATAAATCTCCCCGATGATATTAAACAGGGAGATATCGCGGTCATCAGTTATAAACAAGAATTCGAAGATATCGCCTTTTTACCTATCGAGATCATTCCGAATATAGATTCTGTTAAAGCCTATGACCTTATTTTTAATCACCCTGAAAATATAAGAATAGATTTTGAGATAATTTCTTCTCGCGAATCTACAGATTATAATATCGACCGTACTCATCCCCGGAAGACAACCTTATCCTTTAATCCATTTAACTATCAAAAGCCTCTCTTTTATTACCCATATAATGATTTTCAGGCGGCAATTCTTATTAAAATCACTGATAATGGAAGGGCTGTTACACCTCATAACCCGGAAGATTTCCTCAACTGGTATGGGAGCCTGGTTGATTTAACTCCCAGATTCAATGTCAGCCCGGAAGATCCACTCGGTGTGGAAATAAAAAAGGCTCAGTCACCCCTTGAGAAACTGAAGATAATTCACGAATATGTCCAGAAGAATATTCGTTACATCGCTGACTACCGTTACTCAAATGCCTATACACCACGAGAACCTTCCTTTACCTTTAAAAATAATTACGGGGACTGCAAGGACAGGGCATATCTCATATCTGCAATCGCGAAATTCTATGGTATTGATGTTGATATGGCACTGGTGAACACTGAGCCTTTTCCACCCTTTAAGGGTTTGCATGTGACAGAGTTTAACCATGTTATCTGTGCCTACAATGATGGCAGACAAATGTTATATTTCGATCCAACAGCAAAATATTGCGAATTCGGAAATCTGCCTGAAGGTGTTATTGGAAAACAGGCGTTCATATTGAACAGGGAAAAACCGCGTTTTGAGGTTATCCCCGCTCCTAATTTTAATCCGTCAATGGAGATAGATATCTCTGGAGACCTGTCACGACCGGAAAATTGCTCTGCAGTTGTAGTATTGAGAAATAATTACTTCCATGACGCAATCTATTCCGAAACCGAATTGACCGGTGTTGAGCAGAAAAATATCCTATCCAAAATGGTATCCTTGAATCTATACAGGATTATACTTGATGATTTTCAACAAATAAAAAAAGAGAACAACTCCCTCACACTTCGTGCAAAGGCTGATTTGTCCAATTTTATAATATCCTCCACAACAAAAAAATATATACCCAAAACAGCATTTCTCATGATAAATAAAGAGATCCTTGACCGGAAAAAGGATGATTATTTAGTTCAACTGGAGTCCAGGAACTACATCAAGATGAAAATAGATTTAGATATATCTGGATATGAAGCAGATGTGGAAGAGTTTGTACTGGGTAAAGAGGGGAGTACCTTTTTCTCTTCATCTACTCTTAAGGGGGACACCAATCGGTTATCCATTTTATATAATTATCAGCAGTCTGAGAAACAGTTAAATTTTGAAAAAAAAGAGGGCATTTTAAAATTTTGTGATGAATATTTAACGAGCAAAAAGGAGATGTTTATCATGAGGAGCAAAGAATGAGACGATCTATTATTTTATTATTTACTGCATTGCTTGTAACTTCCGGTGTAGCCTCTGCAGCTCCAAAACATGGTTCTCGTCTTGCAGTCCCAAGCCTGTCCATACCTGCAGAAGAGGTGGATTTCACCGCTTATGAAAAAAAATATGGTGATCATGACGGTGTGTTCCTCAATAATGAGTATCTGCTTGAGCATACGAACAAGTATGCTTGTTACAAGGTTTTTATAAAAAAATACATGGTTTTAAATCCGGATAATGAGAACCTGACCACATTTGAACTGAGAACCTATGGAGAAGATCTCTCAACACTATATCTGCGTATTACCTATCCGAACAGGGAGGTCAAACAGTTTGGATACGATGACCTTCATCAGGAGAAAACATCTGAAAATCAGATCACATATAAATTTGTCTATCCTAATGTGACTAAGGGAACGATCATAGAAGAAGGATATGAACTGACTCATACCTATCATCGGCAGAGCCATAGTATTAATACGCAGTTTTCCATTCCCTGTGAAAAATACAGGTTCAGCTATAGATTTCCATCCCGATGGACGATTCAGACAAAAAAAATCTCCGATTATCAGAATGTCAAGGTCAATTTCACTGAAGAAGGAAAAACAAGCACAATATTATATTCGGCTGATAATATACCTGCCTATATAGAAGAACCATATGCCCCCTCTTTGGTGGAACAGGGAAAATGCTTTCAATTCCAGGTGATCCAGGAGATGAAGACGGCGGTAGAATGGACGGCCCCGCTCTCATGGGATGAGGCCGTTGAGGGTTATGTAGTGTACGCAACGAAAAAAGGCGAAATAGTCGGTTCCAAAGTGGCTAAGACAACAAATGAACTGATCAAAGGGATAGAAGACCCAGTAGAACGTATGGATACCATCATCACCTATCTGCAGGAGAATATTGAACCTTCCAGCGATAAAAACGACTTCTATCACAATATTTTAAAGAAGAAAAAGGGGAACCCACTGCGCATAACAGGACTTGCGCAGGCAATGCTTCTGGAGGCAGGTATCGATGCCAAGTATCTCCTTCTTCATTCGGTAGAACAGGGCTACTTTGATGAGACCTACATCTCATCTACTCAAGTTTCAAGTCCGGCGGTTGGAGTAAAACTTGACAATAAAACCTATGTATTGTTTCCCTACTTCAAGATTCCCGTCGGCTATATTCCGGAAAACTTTCAGGACCAGAAGGCTGTGGCGATAGATATAGGTAAAGGGGGTTTCTACAGTCCTAAATACCTTATTGAAATATGGGACGTTCCTGTGGAGATAGAGACTAATAACCGGATTGAGGAATCTACTGATTTAGCCATCGATGAGGAAGGTCTTATTCACGTAGCAGAAGAAAAAATGTTTTATGGAAATCTCGCAATCAATTTCCGTGAGCTGTTTAAAAATTTAAAGGAAGATGAACAAAAGAAGACAGTTGAGAAACTGCTTGCCTATGATGAAGGTGTTGCGGAACTGACTTCATTTGAGATAGTGAACCTTGAAGAATATAAAAAACCTTTAAAGGTTAAACTGGTGTATAAACTTGACAACCTGGTTACACTGCTTCCTGATGAAATTATCTTTCAAACAGGAGGCTTATTCTCACCATCTTCAGGGGCTACATTTAAAATCGATTCTAAAAAACGTTATAATCCCATTAAAATACCATATGATGAAAAGGTTATAAAAAATATAACTATCCACTTCCCGGAGTCATGGACCCCCACTACCCCCTTAAAGGATGTCTCCTTTTCAAATCGATTTGGTGAGATAGATGGTAAATATTCAGTAGAAAAAGGGAAGATAACAGTTACGCAATCCCGCTCTCTGAAAAGAAACAGAGCGCAAAAAGAAAAAATTGAGGAACTGTATGAAGTTGCAGGTCCCCAATCCAGACTTTTTATCCCCTCAATAGTTTTTAGTAATTAATAAAATTCAATGGGGCATGTAATAATTCGGATTAACTGCCATTTTCTAACTTTATTAGTTTCTTCCTTGCCTGGTATGCATAATTTGAATCCGGAAAATTATCTAAAAGATACTTGAGGATTCCTATTGCATCTTCGGTTTTATTCAATCCCCCATAGCAAGCAGCTTTTAAATATGTCCAATAAAAAGGGAAAATCCTTAAATATTAAAATAAATTGACATATTGATATGGTATGAGTTAGATATCCCATGATAAGAATAGCCAGAGAATCAAGTTATTATAATAGTTAAAGATGTCCCCATCACGATCAGCTCCTGGAATAGATGAAGAAAAATTATTCATAAACAGGTAAGAGACACTGAAAATATCTTCAGCATAATTTTTCTAAAATCAGACAAGGAGAATCTCATGTCCTTAAAAAAAATAATCATAACTGTGGCTATTTTGCTCTTTATAGTTGTTTTATTATCAACTCTGTTTTTCTCACAGGATGGTAATGATCAATCCTTTGCCAGTGGCAGGGTATTATATTCTGAGAAATTTGATGCAGAAAAATCAGGGGAATTGATGTTTAAAGGGCATTTGCTTTTTGGTAATGATGGGGCATGGGCAGGGAGCCTTGAAAATGGCAGGTACATACTTGAAAACAGCTCTGATAACAGCGCTGTCAGGTATTACTATTTTTCGCCCGATACAGGCCATTCATTAACAAATTCCAGAATAAGCGTGGAAGTAGATGGGAGTTTTTCAAAAAATGATTTTGATTCCGGGGCAGGGCTTATATTTGATCTTGATTCAGGAACAAGGTTTTATCTGGCATTTGTCATCATGAACCAGAATGAGTATGGAATTATTAAGAGGGATGAAAATGGTTTTAAGATAATGATGCGAGGCACTCACAGTGCAATTGTGAATGGGAAACCCAACCGTCTCTCCATAATATCTGAAAAGGAGAAGGTAGCCTTCCTTATTAATGAACAGGAGATAGGATCTCTTGGGCACAGATCGGGTGAAGCAAATGGCATTGGGCTTCTGGCCCTTGGAACCGGCAGGTTTATATTTGACAATTTTATCTTTGCCTCCATTGAATCTGATCATCTCATATCAAAAGACAATAGGGGTGAAGACAAACAGGCAGTCACGGTGAGAAAAAGCGACTCTATCAGCCTGTTACCTCTTTCACCTCCAAAAGGTTTTACACCTGTGGATACTAAGGCAGGAAATGGTCAGGCCTGGTTATACAACAGCAGGGGAGCAGCCTCTTCCAGGGAGGCATTAATGGAGACATTAAACCGGCTTCGGCAGAGTCAGATGAATAATATTATCCTCTATTCTGCTGTAGCTGATATTAACGGCCTTGAAATCAGAACACTTTTTGGTGCTGATACCCCTTCAGGAGAGGTCAGGGGAATGATAATTTCAGCTAAGGATGATACAGGTTTTATATCAGCATGTCTATTTGACTCCCCCGCAAGCCTGGGGGCTACACTTAATCTCCTTATTCAGGGGGTTTCAAGGCATCTGCCGTCCTTGTACAGCGAAAAGAGGTCACCACAGGATATAAAATGGAGACAGGCCATGATTCCTGATGGCAGTGGAACAATGATGCTTCCTTCGGACTGGCAGGTGATGGGTGGAAGTAAAGGCATGGTGGATGCCGGCGGCCAGGATGGAAGCAGGGTGAGCCTTGGCATCTGGACACCTGTGCTTGCTCAGGCTGTTGATCCCTATTACACTCAATTTCCTGGAGGAGCCAGCCTGATATCCGCTCCATATACTGATCCGGTCACTGCCCTTCAACAGGTGTTCCCCCAGATGCTTCCAGGCACACCGCAGAAGATACTCCGGTTTTATTCCAGCAGCCCGACACCCTGGCCGAATAACGGGCAGGCGGCCTATTGTCATTTTGACTGGCAGCTTGGTGAAGGGGAGCAGGCCCTAAAATTCACAGCCTTTGCCCTCGTAGGCATTATGCCTGGCATGGGTCAATGGACCTTTTATATTTCTATTGTCTCTACTCCCCCGCAACTCTTTGCCGGTAATCTGCCCATGCTTCTTGAGATATGGAAGAGCTGGGATGTTGCTGATTATGTCCATCAAGAGCGCCTGAGCAATGCCATGAATGATATGAAGGAGATCAATAATATACTAAACCAGTCATACAATAACCGGCAGAACGCTCAGGATCGTATTGCTGCCAACTGGACAGAGGTGATCCGTGACCAGACATTTTTTAAAGACAGTGCGCTTGGGGATCATTATGAAGTGCCACTGACCGCTGTGCAGGATTGGACAAGGGCGCTTAATGAAAGAGCGGGTTATGAACGATATCATCATGTCCCGCTGCGTGATATCAGATAGTCTCCAGTTTTTATTTGAAAACATCTGTTCAGAGAGTCAGATTGAGACTTGAATAATGTTGAAGTAAAAGAGTTTTTAATATAAGGCCATGCGTTTAAAGCCCATTTCAAATCTTTTATCCCTATCGTATGGGCGAGATGGCTGAGGATAAAGATTTGACTGTTTTAATTTAAACACAAGGCATTTTAACCCACACTGCGGTAACCGGGCCAGTTCAAATATAAACCTTTAATGCGCTTGACAGGATTGTTGGATATATGCTAACAAATTGTGCTGTTTATTGTTGTTTTTACTCATATTTCGGCGGTTTACCGGATTAAAAGATACAAAAACGATTTTACCTTCCTTCACAGGAGTTCCAACATGGACAAGGATGATAATCTGTTTGAAGATGAGATCAAAGAAAACATTGATTTGCTTGATATAGGCCTTGACGACCTCACTGATAATACAGGTGAGGCTACCGGCGAGGGAGATGATGAGGGCGTTATTGAGCTTACTGATCTGCTAGAGAAGGGGGGTGCAGAGCTTTTCGAAGAGGATGAAATATTAAAAGATGATATAAGGTTTACGGATGATCTTGTGGGTTTCTCGGATGATTTGATCGAGACAGAAACAGATAAAAAGGGAGGGTTTGATGATCTCCTTCTTGAGGCTGATATCTCTGCCCCTGCTGATGACCTCGGATTAAACCTGACTGAAGAGGGTCCTGATGAGCTTCTACCGGACGAAAATCTGCCGGATGATTCCGGCACGACTCCTTCAGATTCAGACATTACAGGTGATCTATTTGAAAAACTGCTTGAGGATACTGTGCTTGATGAGTTGACAGAGGATACTGAAGAATTGCCCGAGGTTAGAAAGGAATTTATCCTGGAACCTGAGGATTTTTCAGACCTTGAAAGCGCTCTTGAAGAGGAGCCTATCTCCGATGAAAAGATTGTTGACAATCCGGCTCCTGTGAGTGTTCAGGGAAACCTTTTCAGGGATTTTGACACAGGCGCACCCGCAACTGAAAAAACAGAAGGAACTGATTATGAACAGACTGCCGGGCCTGATATCTTTGGGGGTGATCTTGAAAAGACTATTGCCTCTTCTGACGATGATTCTGACAGTAAACCGCTCTGGGGGACAGATGATGATATTAATACCGAAGCCGTGTCTATTTTAGAAGAGATATCCGCTGATGATGAAAAGATAGAATTTTCAGGTGTGGATGAAGGGGATCCTGGTTATGTGCACCTGGATGATATACAGCTTGATGGCAAGGTGCTTGAAACCATTTTCCCGGATGAGGTTGCCACAGAGGGTGTTATTGTATCATCTGCATCTGCTGATTTAACACTGGCTGAGAGCCAGGATTTGCTCTTAAGAGATGTAGATCAGCCTGATACAGCCCCACCTCTGGATTCTGTTCAATCGGAGATCCCGGTTATTGATGACTCTGGACCTGAGGATGAGATCCCTGCTGTACCTCTTAAAACAACCATGCAGCCGGCAATATCGGAAGAGCGGATCGAGGAGATAGTAACAAAGGTGGTAACTGAAGTAGTGGAAAAGGTTGCACGCGAGGTCTTTAAGGATGTGGCCGAAAAGGTTATTTCAGAGGCCATCGAGGGTTTGAAAAAAAGCCTTGAAGCTGAGTCAGAATAATTAGTGTTCATCCGGCTTTAGTTTTACCTATAAGGGGTTGCCGCAGTTGCGACCCCTTTTTTAATCAGTTTTAAGAATTTAGATTACAGGAGTTTTATGATGCCTGAAGAGATAATGGCAAAAGGTTATGAACCAAAGGATGTGGAAGAGAAGTGGTATGAATACTGGCTCAAAGAGGGGCTTTTCAGGGCTGAAGTCCCTTCTGATAAAAGGCCGTTCTGCATAGTTATACCGCCCCCCAATGTAACAGGCACCCTTCATATGGGCCATGCCCTTAACAATACATTGCAGGATGTTTTATGCCGCTACAAGAGGATGAAGGGTTTTAATGTACTCTGGCAGCCGGGCACAGACCATGCTGGTATCGCTACCCAGAATGTGGTTGAAAAGGACCTCATGAAAAGGAGCCTGAGCAGGCATGATGTTGGGAGAGAAAAATTTATTGAGCTTGTATGGGAATGGCGTGCGAAATATGGCGGACTCATAATCAACCAGCTCAAAAAGCTCGGCAGCTCCTGTGACTGGGACAGAGAGCGGTTTACAATGGATGAGGGGCTTTCAAGGGCTGTGAAAGAGGTTTTTGTAAGGCTCTATAACGAGGAGTTAATATACCGCGGTGATTATATCATAAACTGGTGCCCGAGGTGTCATACAGCAATTGCGGATATTGAGGTGGAACATGAGGACAGGGACAGCTTCCTTTACCACCTTAAATACAGGTTTGAAAACAGTGACAAGTATCTCGTAGTTGCCACCACAAGGCCTGAAACGCTCCTAGGTGATACTGCGGTTGCTGTAAACCCCGAGGATGAAAGATATCAGGACCTACCCGGCAAATATGTGCTGCTCCCTGTAACAGGCAAGGCCATACCTGTGATACTTGATAAGTATGTGGACAAGGAGTTTGGTACAGGCGCCCTCAAGGTCACACCTGCACATGACCCGAATGACTTTAACATCGGAAACAAGCATGGTCTTGAAAGGGTCAAGGTTATAGATGAAGACGGCAAAATGAATGAACTTGCCGGCAAATACAGGGGTATGGACAGGTTTGAATGCCGCGAGATGATTGTGGCTGACCTTGAAAAGGATGGCCTCCTTGAGAAAAAGGAGCCATACAAAAACGCAACAGGCCACTGCTACAGATGTAAGACCATGATAGAGCCGCTTCTTTCCAAACAGTGGTTTGTAAAGACAGAACCGCTTGCTAAAAAGGCAATAGAGGCGGTACAGAGCGGTAAAACAAGGATACTGCCAAAGACATGGGAGAATGTCTATTTTGACTGGATGAACAATATCCGTGACTGGTGCATATCAAGACAGATATGGTGGGGACACCGCATACCTGCATGGTTCTGCGACAGATGCGGTAACATGATGGTGGCAAAGGATGAACCAAAAACCTGCACCACATGCGGGAACACAGAGCTCAGACAGGAGACCGATGTGCTCGACACCTGGTTCAGCTCTGCCCTGTGGCCGTTTTCTACCCTTGGCTGGCCTGATAATACTGAGGCGTTAAGGATGTTTTACCCAACCTCAGCACTTGTAACAGGTTTTGATATCCTCTTCTTCTGGGTGGCAAGAATGATGATGATGGGGCTTCATTTTATGGGTGATGTGCCATTCTCTGACGTGTATATCCACGCCCTTGTCCGCGACGCAGAGGGCAAAAAGATGAGTAAATCAAAGGGAAATGTGATTGACCCCCTCATAGTAATAGACCAGTACGGCACAGATGCATTCAGGTTTACGCTCGCTGCATTTGCAGCACAGGGCAGGGATATAAAATTATCTGAAGAGAGGATAGAGGGTTACAGGCATTTTATTAACAAGATATGGAACTCGGCAAGGCTTGTGCTTTCAAACCTCAAGGGGGATGAAAAAGATAGCGCTGATACAGTGCTTTCGCTTCCTGACAGGTGGATACTTGCAAGGCTTGGTGAAGTGGGGAGGGATGTATCTATCGCGCTTGAAGAATACCGCTATAATGATGCAGCGGGCCTGGCATACCAGTTTGTATGGCACGAGTTCTGCGACTGGTACCTTGAGATGGCAAAGGAGTGGCTCTACAGCGAAGATAAACAATTGAGTCTTTCTGTCAGGTGCACCCTTGTAAAGCTCCTGTCAGGGATCATGAGGATACTTCACCCGTTTATGCCATTTATTACAGAGGAGATATGGCAGAGGCTCCCCGGCGCATCAGGCAGCATCATGAAGGCAAGTTTTCCTGTGCAGGCCGATTACCCTGTTGATGACACTGCTGTGAAAGAGATGGCCTTTATTATGGGTGTAATAAACAGCATCAGAAATATCAGGGGTGAGATGAACATCCATCCATCCAAAAAGGTGGATATACATGTGTCCATGCCTGATGATGCCCGGAGGGGAGTAATTAAGGCTAACATAAACTACATTAAGAACCTTGCAAGGGTGGAGCACGTCAAACTCGAAAAGGAGCTTAATAAGCCTGAGGCATCTGTAACAGCGGTATACGAGGGCAATAATATCCATATCCTGTTAAAGGGGGTTATTGATGTTAAAGAGGAAAAGGCCCGGATAAACAAGGAGATAGCAAAGATTAAAAAAGAGATGGATGTTTCTGAAAAGAAGCTTTCAAGCAGCGGATTTCTTGAAAATGCCCCTGCGGATGTTGTTGAAAAGGTAAAAGAAAAGGTTGCTTTGTCAACAACCCAGTTGAATAAACTTATGGAAAGCCTTGCTTTTTTCGAGGGGATAGATGCTTAAGGATCATATACTGATTGACCGGATTATTAAAAATGCCCTTGCAGAAGACCTTGGCCCTGGTGATCTCACAACTGACGCTATTATAGGGCAGGATATTATTGGCAGGGCAGTGCTTGAGGCAAGGGAGGATATCATACTTGCCGGGCTACCTGTCTTTATGAGGGTATTTTCCATACTTGATCCCTTGGTCACATTTGAGACATTTTATAATGACGGGGAGAGGGTCCCTGCGGGGAAAATAGTCTGTGCCATAAAGGGTGGCATGGCCGTTATCCTTAAGGCAGAGCGGACCGCCCTTAATCTTATTCAGAGGATGAGCGGTATTGCCACCATTACGAGCCATTATGTTGAAAAGGCAGGTTCTGACAGGGTAAAAATCTTGGATACAAGAAAGACTGCTCCTGGCCTGAGGCTGCTTGATAAGTATGCTGTACCCATAGGAGGGGGGCATAACCACCGTTTTGGTCTTTATGATGCGATACTTATCAAGGATAACCATATTGCGGTTGCTGGGGGTATCAGGAAGGCAATAGAGGCAGCAAGAACAAAGGCTCCTGACGGGATCAAGATCGAGGTTGAGGTAGAGGATATAAACGGCCTCAATGAGGCCATTGAGGCAAGGGCCGATATAATCCTTCTTGATAATATGCCTCCTGAACAGCTTAAAAAGGCGGTTAAACTGGTTGCCGGAAGGGCGCTCCTTGAGGCATCTGGCGGGATAACTATCGAGAATATCAAAGAGATTGCAGCGACAGGGGTGGATATGATCTCTGTGGGGGCGCTCACTCACTCTGTAAGGGCCGTTGACCTCGGACTTGAAATTTCAAGCCTGTAAACCTTCAATCTTACTCAAAAAATTGTTTGTGTCAGGCAAGATTTTGCTTGATTCATTTCCTTTCTACCTGTATTTATATGGGGTTATTTCATGGGATGTTTGTAACTGATCATGCCCTGATACGGTAAAGGTTATTTGACATTTTACCCGGAGATAATACTAAATTTATGACGCTATACAGGTTAAACAATGAAAGGAGAATTTAATATGAAGTTAGATCCAACCAAGCTTGCTGATTGGCAGATCGCCCAGGAAGCAGAAAAGACTATGAAGACAGTATACGAGGTCGGTGAAACCTTTGGACTCTTAAAAAATGAGCTCCTCCCCTATGGCCATTATTTTGGCAAAATAGATTACAGGTCAGTGCTTGACAGGACAAAAGACAAACCGGACGGAAAATACATCGATGTTACAGCGGTAACCCCCACGCCCCTTGGAGAAGGCAAATCAACATCAACAATGGGCCTTGTCCAGGGTCTTGGCAAAAGGGGCAAAAAGGCATCTGCGGCTATACGTCAGCCATCAGGCGGCCCCACAATGAACATTAAAGGTTCTGCGGCAGGCGGCGGTCTGGCCCAGTGTATCCCCCTTACAGAGTTTTCACTCGGGTTTACCGGCGATATCAATGCCATTATGAATGCACACAACCTTGCAATGGTCGCCCTTACATCACGTCTCCAGCATGAAAGAAACTACAATGATGAACAGCTTTTAAGGCTCTCAAAGATGCCCAGGCTGGACATTGACCCGACAAAAGTTTCAATGGGGTGGGTTATTGACTACTGCTGCCAGGCATTGAGAAATATCATCATCGGTATTGAGGGAAGCGGTAATTCAGATGGTTTCATGATGAAGTCAAAATTTGCAATAGCTGTTTCTTCAGAGGTTATGGCCATTCTTGCTGTTGCCAAAGACCTTAAAGACATGCGTGAACGCATGGGCAAGATCGTTGTAGCATATGACAAGAAGGGCAAACCCATTACCACAGAAATGCTTGAAGTTGCCGGCGCAATGACAGCATGGATGGTAGGCGCCCTTAACCCGAACATCATGCAGACTCTTGAAGGCCAGCCGGTTCTGGTTCATGCAGGCCCCTTTGCCAATATAGCTATCGGCCAGAGCTCAATTATTGCTGACCAGGTAGGCCTCAAGCTCTCTGAATACCATATAACAGAATCAGGTTTTGGTGCTGATATA
>JAAZBV010000130.1 GCA_012513605.1 Desulfatiglans sp.
TAGAATGCTGTCTTTCGGCCGGGGACTCTAGCAAAGCGTCCTTGGCATCAGCATCAGAGGGAATATGAATATTTAATTTTTAAAAATAAGAAAGTCTGTGCTAATTTGTTGATTTTTATCATAGCAGCAGGCTTTAGGCTATAGTCTGTAGACAAAAGGCTAAAGGCTCATAGCGAAGGGTATAGGGGATACTTGTAGGGGCAGACCTGTGTGTCTGCCCGTATGTGGTGTATGGATTAATCAGATAGCCCATAGACAGGCATTATTAACCCGTACCCTTGCGAGAGTGGCATTGGACGGGGAGTCGTATCAGGAGTAAGGCCGACTAATATTATCTTTTGACAGCAATTTTTGGATATGGTTTATGCCTTTCAATTCTTCAGGTTTTTAATTAAGCTGTATTTTTCTATTTTTGTATCACGTTTTTTGAATTTTATTTTAAAAAAGCCTTAACTCATGTGGATATGTTTTTTGATGAAAAGGTAGAAATCCTATATCGGGGAATTTGGCTGCTGCTTATATACTGGTTTTAAGATGGCAGCAAAATAAATAATGGAACATGAAGGGCAAACACGAAAATTAAAAATGGCTATATATAACCATTTTTTGACCGGTTCTAGACCGGTTAATAACATGAACCCCGCAGTTAGCATCAATAATAGAAAGTAAAATAGATAATGAACTATTCAAAAAAAGAAATCTATGAAAAGCTTTTCCAGATTTTTATGAAATATAAAAGGCGTTATAAGAGTCCTCCAAAATCAAAACAAATGGCATGTATCTGGTCAACAACAAATCTTCCTGACATCATTGAAGGCACTCCCCCATTTAATGACATTGGAAAAGCTTTCAATATAATAATTGACGAAAACTTGGTGCACATTTATTATGCTGGTTGAAAACTACCCCTTTACCATTACAAGACCAGGGGATATAGCAATGCCTTATCTGCCAATCACAGTCATTAATCAAGAAAAATCAATTTTAATAGCAGGATATTACTGGATAAAATAGATGTAACTTCTATAAGCAACATCACACATACGGAGTAATTTATGGACACATACTTTGCGTCACCGGAAATGACTGATGATAAAGAGCTTTCTCATGAAATTGGCATTGTCAGTAATGACCCTGTAATGACAGGCCTGCTCCATTCAATCAGCGGCATTCTGGCCATCCTGGATGAAAACAGGCAAATTCTTGCTGTGAATGACTCGTTTCTAAAATTGGTCGGGATTGATGATCAAAGGGAAATTCTCGGGTTACGACCGGGCAGGGTTTTGCAGTGTGTCTACTCTGACGATGGACCCTCAGGGTGTGGCACAACAAAGTATTGCTCCACTTGTGGCGCTGCCATTGCAATCGTATCAAGCCTCGGGCAAAATATTTCGGAACAGAGGATATGCGCCTTATCAGCTAATAGAGATGGTAAGATAATAGATATAGCCCTTCTTGTTAAATCTCACCCGATCATGATAGGTTCGAAGAGATTTATTTTATTATTTTTACAGGATATTACAAACCAGCAGCAGAGAGCTGCACTGGAGAGGACCTTTTTCCATGATACAAACAACCTTTTGACCATATTGATGGGAACCAGTGAACTGATTGTTGATGAGGGGAATTTTATCTCTTTTTATGTGCACAACTCTCAGGAAATACCTCAGAAGATAGCAAACAGGATTTTTCAACGCAACTTCAGCACAAAAGAACAGGACGGGAGGGGAACAGGGACATTTTCAATGAAGCTATTCGGCGAAAAATTTCTTGGCGGGAAGGTAGATTTTTCAACATCAAAGGCGGACGGTACCATTTTCAAGTTTAGTTATCCTGTCTAGATATCAATGGTAGAAATATTCAATATGTGCAAAGTGTAAAACTTGACGTGTAGCGTCAGAGAGATCGGTACCACAAGAGCGTGATAACGAGGGTAACACATCAAAAAGGAGGTTATAAAAAAATGTGTGAGGTGGAAAACATGACTGCTTATTGCGGGATGAACTGCGCTAAATGCGAATGCTTTCAGGCAACAAAGGAAAATGATGATACCCTGAGGGCTAAAGTCGCTTTAAAATGGAGTGAAAACTATAATTCAGACATTAAGCCTGCCCAGATAAACTGCACAGGCTGTAAGGCCGAAGGGGCTAAATTTTATTTTACAGCGGAATGCCCTTTACGCAAATGCAACATTGAAAAGAATACACCCCACTGTGCCGGATGCAGTCAGTACCGGTGTGAAACACTTGATAATTTTATCGATAAAGCACCCGTGGTTGGCAAGGCTCTTGAGAAATTGCGGTGATATAAATTTACAGCTTGACACTATGATCATGTTAATTAAGAATCGGGCTTAATTTATACCTCTGGAGATTGTCAATGGCTTTTCAAAATATAGATATTACTGATGCGCTTTGCCGGAATGTTACTGACACCCGGTTTAATGACATAGATGAGGCAGTTATTGAAAATGCAAAATGCCGAGTAATTGATGTGCTTGGGTGTGCGACTGCCGGGGCAGACGCGGAATGCAACCCCGAACTTGTTAATCTTATCAGGGAGTGGGGCGGAAAGCCTGAGGCCAGCATCCTGATACATGGCAATAAGACTGTTGCCCATAATGCCGCACTCGTTAACAGCGTAATGGCCCGCTCATTTGATTTTGAATCACTCGGTCCGCTGGTTGATGGAAGGTCATACCCCGCCCACATAAGCGGCACTACTGTAATAACCGCTGTCACAATGGCTGAAACCCATGGTATCTCCGGTAAAGAACTATTAACCGCCCTCATTTCCGGAGACAACCTTACCGCCAGGATCATCGCAGCAGAAAGCACAGGGGGCCTGCCGCCAGGATGGGACAGCGTTGGCACCACAAACAGCTTTGGGGCCGCTGCAATAGCAGCCAGAATCATGGGCCTTACTGCTAAGCAGATTAAAAATAGCCTGGGCCTTGTATTCAACCAGATGTCAGGCTCCATGCAGAATATTTGGGATGGTGTCCCAGCCTTTAAACTACTTCAGGGTTTATCCTCCAGAAATGGGATTATCTCGGCAGAGCTTGCAAAGGCAGGGTGGGCAGGCCCGGATGACCCGCTGTTTGGTAAGCTCGGATATTTTAACCTTTTTGCGGGCGGGTGCGGCAACCCGGAGATATTAACTAAAGAGCTTGGTAAAAAATATTATTGTGACGCCCACTTCAAACTATACCCCTGCTGCGCTGTAAGCCATGCGGCAGTTGACTGTGCCCTGTATCTCGCTAATCATTATAACCTGGATTACAGAAAGATAAAGGAGGCAGTGCTCTATGTCTCTCGATCCGGCCTGAACAGCTTTCTTTCCCAGCCACTTGACGTAGGTGATTTCCCCCATGCTGGTTCTGCATTCAATTACAAATATCACATGGCAACTGTGCTCATGAATAAATCTATAAAGCCCGAACACTTTGAAAGAAGATACGTACACTCCCCTGAGGCCATTAATTTTATGAAAAAAATCCGGCTTGAACAACTGCCCGGTGTTGAAAGGGAACTTTTATGCGCCAAAATCAGGGTGACAATGAACTCGGGCGAACAGTATGAAAAGCTCATAGAATCCCCAAAGGGAGACCCGCTTGGCAATCCCCTTACAAAGGATGATATCTTTAATAAATTTTTATCGAACCTGGAGTTTTCTAAAAAGATCGATTCATTAAAAGGTAAAAAACTGATATCGCTACTGGACAGACTTGAAGAACTTGAAAACATTAATGAGGTTATAAACCTCTTAACCTGATCAGAGGAGATATGAAGGTAAAGGTTACCACATCGGCCCGGCTCCACCTGGGCTTTCTTGATCTGAACGGTGATCTGGGAAGATTATACGGGAGTATCGGTGTAACAGTTAAGGCCCCCCAGACACAACTCACTATTGAAGAGCAGGATGATCTTATAATAGGTGACATGGATGATCAGTCCAGAAAAAGGATATCATCATTTCTTAATGCCTTCTCTGAACATTTTAAGAGCTCTCCACGGGGCATTATAAGCCTGCAAAAACATATCCCTGAGCACAAAGGTCTTGGCTCAGGCTCACAGATGGGGCTCGCCCTTGCTACTGCATTGACAAGGATATGCAATATCTCTGAAAATAATCATGACCTTGCCCGTATGGCAGGCAGGGGGCTGCGATCAGGCATAGGGATCACCGCCTTTGAAAAAGGGGGATTCATTATTGATGGTGGAAAAACAATAGTCAGCGGTAAAAAACAGTGCACTGAACCTCCAAAGGCCGTAATGAGATATAACTTCCCATCATCATGGCATTTTGTGCTTGTGATCCCTGAAAAAAAGGTAGGACTCTCCGGTGAACAGGAAAAGGAGGCAATGGGCTATGTAAGCCCGTCAAGAAAGATCTCTGAAGAGATATGCAGGCTTGTAATGATGCAGTTGTTACCCGCCCTTGTTGAAGAGGACATTGAAAAATTCGGGGACGCAGTATCGGAGATAGATATAAGGACCGGTACCTTTTTTAAACCTGTACAGGGGGGTATCTATTCTGAAAAATCATCCTACACGATAATCAGGCATATGATAGAATCAGGCGCAGCCGGTGCGGGCCAGAGCTCATGGGGCCCTGCTGTATATGGTCTTGTCCATAAAAATGAGGCTGCAAAACTTTCCGAAAGGATGAAAGATTTTTTAGAGAGGAAAAATATCACTAGTGATGTCATTATTACACAGGCACGTAACAGAGGCGCCCGGATAGAGATCATTCCATAATTAATCGGAGGCATACCATGAAAAAAGTGTTGATCCAGATTGACAGCAATAAAATACCAAGCTCCTTTGACACCATTACAGCGCTTGATTCAGGGGTTGATCAGATAATTCCATATGGCGGGGTGCTCCCCGGTGAGGTGCGCGATATAGTCTATGGAGCAATGTTTACAAGGGGAGAATCAGACCTTAAAAACAGCGCCATCTTTATAGGCGGGTCAAATGTGTCTGTGGGAGAGATACTGCTGAAGGAGGCTGTGGAGAGTTTTTTCGGGACAACAAGGGTCTCTGTAATGATGGATGCAAACGGATGCAATACAACGGCTGCTGCTGCTGTAAGAAAAATACTATCATGCGGAAGCATAAGGGGTAAAAAGGTAACTGTGCTTGGAGGCACCGGCCCTGTAGGCATGAGGGCAGCAGCGCTTTTTGCAAAAGAGGGGGCCATAGTCACTGTAACATCAAGAAAACATGACAGGCTGAAGGACACCTGCGGTATTATAGAAAATCGTTTTAATGTAAAGGTAACGCCCGCTATTGTAAACGGGGAGGAGGAAACTGAATATATCATAAGTGACAGCTATGCGGTTATGTCATGCGGTGCAGCAGGAACCCCCATGCTATTCGAAGCAGGCTGGAAAAAGTTTCCGGCAATCAAGGTTATGGCTGATGTGAATGCAGTTCCACCTTTAGGCATAGAGGGAACAAAATCCCACTGGTCTGCAAAGGAAAAGGATGGAAAAATAATTTTTGGCGCCCTTGGAATAGGTGCCTTGAAAATGAAGGTGCACAGGGAATGTGTCTCGAATCTTTTTGAACAGAATGACCTTGTTCTTGATGCAGAAGGGATATACAGGGTTGCCAGCAGATTGAACTGATAAACTGATACAATGAAAACACTTATCACAGGTGTAAGCACAAGGGCTATTGCTGAATCAGCAGTAAAATCGGCCCATGACGTTTTCACTATCGATTACTTTGGCGATCACGATCAAAAACAGGTTGTTGGAAATTTTTCACTCCTAAGGGACTTTAACCTGCCATTCAGGGCAGAAAACCTCATAAAGGCATCCGATCAGTTTGAATTTGATTCTGTGGTCTACATATCAAACTTTGAAAATTTTCCAGAACTAATAAAAAAATTGTCAGCCAGGGCAGAAATACTTGGAAATACCCCGGACACCCTGAGAAAGGTGCGCGACTGGAAGGTGTTAAGAAAGTTCATGACAGAAAACCATATCCTTTTCCCGGAAACTCTGCTTCCCAGTGAGGAAGAGAGGGTGACAGACAAGCGTGGCTGGCTCCTTAAACCCACAAACAGCGGTGGAGGGTCGCGGATAAAGGTGTGGGAAGGTGAGGAACTATCCACAAATCAGATCATCCAGAGATATATTGAAGGAACCCCTGCCTCAGCATGTTTTATTGGTGATGGATGCAAAAGTGTATTGATAGGGTTATCCACTCAACTTATTGGACTTGATGAACTTGGCGCAACGGACTTCACATGGTGCGGAAACATCCTGCCCCTTCCTTTTGATGAAAAAGAGAGCCATTACATAATAGATCAGATGAAAAATATAACCTCTTTAATTACAGGGCATTTCAATCTGAAAGGTGCATGCGGTATTGATTTTGTCATAAAGAGAGATAAAAAAGGGAGGTTAACGCCATACATACTCGAAATCAATCCTCGATATACAGCCTCGATGGAACTTGTTGAAAATTTCTATGGCCTCAACATATACTCCATTCATATCAACTCCCTTCATGGTAAGCTCCCTGACTTTACGCTGAAAGATAAACATAACACCCGATTTTCCGCAAAAGGTATCCTTTTCGCCCGGAACGATATAAAGATAAAAGAAACTGCAAACTGGAAAAGGCGGGGCATAAGGGATATACCATTTGAAGGGGATATGATACAAAAGGGACATCCAGTGTGCACTATACTGGTGGATGGGTCAGGCTATAATGAATGCAGGTCAAATCTTTTTGCGATAGCAGAAAGGATAAGACTTGAGACAGGTGATTTACAAACTGATACCGGGATAAGAAAGGCTACATGAAGAAATATCTGTTCATAACCGGCAGGCTCGCAGCAAAGGCCCTTGAAAAATGTCTTGGGAAACTGAACCTTGATTTCCAGTATGATATTTTCGTGCTCAATTGTACTGTCGCTGCATTTATGAACACAGAATGGATAGCAACCCACCTTGATTGTGGTCTGAAGTATGAGATGATAATCATACCAGGTTTATCCGAAGGCGAGCTTTCCCTGATTGAAAATAAAACCGGCATCCCGGCTCAAAGGGGGCCAAAAGACCTTAAAGACCTCCCCCTGTTCTTCGGTGAAAATAAAGAGCTTCAAGGGTTTGGCGCACACAAACTTAAAATAATCGCAGAGATTACTGATGCATACAGCCTTTCTATTAATGACGTCATAAAGAGAGCAGAATATTTCAGGGATTCAGGGGCAGATATTATTGATCTTGGCGGCCCTTCAAAGGGTGAATTCAGGGATGTTGAAAGAAAGGTCAGAGCTCTCAAAGATTCAGGCTTTAAGGTCAGCATAGACTCATTTGATAAGGATACAATCTTAAAGGCAGACAGGGCCGGCGCTGATTTTATTTTAAGTGTCAACTCGGTTAACATTGATATTGCACAACAGGTAAATGCAAAGGTTGTTGTAATACCTGACTTTGGAAAAGGGCTCGATTCCCTGTATGAGAATATTACAAAACTGGATGCTACAGGAAAAGAGTATATAATAGACACTATAATTGATCCTCTTTGCATGGGGTTTACTCAATCCATTGAAAGGTATATAAGGCTGAGGAAGGATTTCCCTGATAAAGAGATAATGATGGGGCTTGGCAACCTGACCGAACTAACCGACGCAGACAGTGGTGGCATTAATGCCCTGATGGCAGGTGTTGCAACTGAGCTTGATATCAATTATGTGCTCACAACAGAGGTAATAAGCTGGGCAAAGGGCTCAGTAAAGGAGCTTGACAGGGCAAGAAGGTTAATGCATTACGCATATGAAAATCATATGCCGCCAAAAAGGATTAACTATGACCTGGTAATGCTTAAAGACCCGCCTTTTGACGTGTATGCTGAAGAGGAACTTAAAAGCATGCAAAAGGAGATCGAGGACAAAAATTTCAGGATATTTACCGGCAATAATAAAATATACCTGTTT
Source organism: Desulfatiglans sp. (assembly GCA_012513605.1). Classification (NCBI taxonomy): domain Bacteria; kingdom Pseudomonadati; phylum Thermodesulfobacteriota; class Desulfobacteria; order Desulfatiglandales; family Desulfatiglandaceae; genus Desulfatiglans; species Desulfatiglans sp. Next base: position 7,960 of record JAAZBV010000130.1, read on the forward strand.
AACCGTGATATCTTTTGGAGCGGTACTGATCCGCAGGAGATATTTAACAGTTTAAAGATTATGGATTCAAGGCATGCCTTTTATCTGGGCAAAGAACTTGAACGAGCAGCTCTGGCAATAAGGCTTGGTAAGAAGTATGTGCAGGAAGAATCCCTCAGGTGGGGGAGTAAATAAGGCCCAAGGCACAAGGGGGTTGTAGGGGCACGCTGCAGCGTGCCCCCATGATGGAACAAGGGAAAAAAGGACCATGAAAATAAATAATGTAGAAATAGAAGATACCTTTGCAGAGGCATTCGGCATGAAGGCTGTGGGGATTATTGTAACCGCTTTAAATGAAAAGTGGGCCATGACAGCGGCGCAGACCGCAACAGGTTTTGCAACATCCATAATAGGCTGCGGCTGCGAGGCAGGGATTGATACTTTACTATCTCCAGAAGATACCCCTGATGGCCGTCCGGGCGTAAGGGTCCTCTTTTTTACCATGTCTACAAAGGATATGGAAAAGCAGCTTATGAACCGCATAGGCCAATGCATAATGACATCCCCCACCTCTGCATGTTTTAATGACCTTGCCTCTGATAAACGAATAAAGACAGGTGGGATACTCAGGTTTTTTGGGGACGGATTTCAAAGCAGCAAACTGATTAATGGTCGCAGGTTCTGGCGTGTGCCTGTGATGGATGGCGAATTTCTCCTTGAAGAAAGCTATTCCTTAGCAAGCGCAATTGGGGGCGGCAACTTCTTTATCCTCGCCAAAGATTTGTCCTCTGCTCTCACTGCTGCTGAAGCCTCCATAGAAGAGATGAAAAAGGTGCCGGGGGTGATAATGCCATTTCCCGGTGGTATTGTAAGAAGCGGGAGCAAGGTGGGATCAAGATATAAAGGACAGCATGTATCTGTTAACACCCCCTATTGCCCGACAATCCGCTCAAGGGTAGAAACCTGCATCCCTGAAGGGGTAAATGCGGTGCTTGAAATAGTAATTGATGGCCTGAGTGAAGATTCTATTAAGGAGGCCACGAAGAGAGGGATATTAAAGGCATGTATGCCAGGGGTTATAAAAATTTCAGCAGGCAACTATGGCGGGAAACTGGGGCAATACCATTTTCATTTGAGGGAAATTTTAAAAACGGTTTAAGGTATAAGGTCTTTGGTTTACGGTGAAAGACTTTAGCAATAACATATGGAGACATTAATATATGATTACAATGAACAACAGGGCATACAAACTCGCAACCCAGATGGCCGCAGATGCTGACGCCCTTAATATAGCAGTTGAAAAACTCAAATGTGGTGCCACAGTAATAGATGCAGGTATCAATGTTACAGGATCATATGAGGCAGGAAAACTCTACAGCGAGATATGCATGAGCGGGCTTGCGAGTGTAGAGTTCTGTGAGTTGATTTATGATGATTTTACTATTCCGGGCGTTAAGGTATCGGTTAATAATCCAGTACTAGCCTGTATGGGTTCACAATATGCCGGATGGTTTATCAAGGTGGAAAGGGAAGGTAAGAAACCCTATCAGGCCATGGGTTCAGGCCCTGCAAGGGCGATCTATTGTAAGGAAGAGCTGCTTCAAAGGTTAAAGATAAAAGAGGAGAGTGATTGCGCTGTCATTCTACTTGAAAACAGTAAATTACCCGGTGATGAAGTAGCCATGTGGATTGCAGGAAAATGTAATGTATCACCTGAAAAGATTATCCTTCTTACAGCGCCAACAGCGAGCCTTGTGGGTTCAATCCAGATAGCAGCCAGGGTGGTGGAGACCGGCTTGCATAAAATGGTAGAAACAGGTTTTGATATAACATGCATCACATCAGGTTTTGGGGTGTGTCCTGTTGCACCGATCGCAGAAAATGACCTTAAGGCCATTGGGAGGACAAACGATGCAGTACTTTTTGGCGGAAAGGCATGGTACACCGCAAACTGTGGAGCAGAGCCAATCGAAAAAGTGATAGATGAACTCCCCTCATCAGCATCTGCTGATTACGGCACACCCTTTTATGATCTTTTCAAGAGATATGACTTTGATTTCTACAAAATAGACCCCCTGCTCTTCAGTCCGGCTGAAGTTTCAATTAATGATACAAAGACCGGAAAGACATTCAGGGCAGGAAGAGTTAATTCTGCACTATTGAAACAGGGGCTCTTCTCATGAAGATAGCTATACTGGGCAAAAAAGATACATGGTACACCAGTGCCCTCCAATCAGCATTCAGGAATAAAAATATTGAGGTGCCCTGTTTCCCAATTTCATCGCTGACCGCATCTGTCGGTACAGGCAAATATCTTTCATCCTCGGAAAATTCACTTGAGGGATTTGATGTCCTCCTTGTAAGGGCCATACCCTCCGGCTCCCTGGAACAGGTGATATACCGCATGGACGCACTTCACCGGCTTGAAAATCTGGGTGTGAGAGTAATCAACTCCGCAGAGACCATTGAAAGGGGTGTTGATAAATACTATACACTTACACGAATGGAAGACCTTGGAATCAAGGTGCCAGAGACAATAGTCACAGAAAGGTTTGAGGATGCTGTCGCAGCATTTGAAGAACTGAGAAGAGATGTGATTGTAAAACCGCTTTTCGGTTCCGAAGGTAAGGGCATGGTGAGGGTAACAGACAAAGATGCTGCATACAGGCTTTTCAGGGCCATTGAGATGGGCAAGTACATTTTTTATATCCAGCGATATATTCCGCATGGCAACAGGGATTACCGGGTATTTGTCATTGGTGGCAGGGTTGCTGCAGCCATGATAAGGAGAGGAAAAGACTGGAAATGCAACATTGCTAACGGGGCTGATGCGGAGCCTTTCATGCCCGATAGTGTAATCAGTGATATAAGCATAAAGGCCGCTGAAGTCCTTAAGGCTGATTATGCGGGAGTAGACATTATGCCGGGCGAAGATGGCAACAATTACCTGATTGAAGTAAATTCAATCCCAGGCTGGCGCGGGCTAGAAAAGGCAACAGGCTTTAATGCGGCATCGCATATTGTGGATTATGTGCTTAAAAAATATATCTCATGATGCTCCAAAAAAGCTTTTCACCACAGAGACACAGAGGGCACAGAGATATAAATAACAAATAAAACCTCTGTGAACTCTGTGCCTCTAGTGAGTGTAACGAACGGGTGGTAAATATAAATTACATGGATATTTCTGATAAAATCGGTCTTGCCGCAGAACTCGCCTGTCTGCTTGAAGTAAGCGCTGAAAAGCCCGGCAATGTCACACCTACCCATGATTTTGCTGATACTAAATATCAGGATTTTCTAATAAGTGCAGTTGCCATAGGAAAGGCATTCAGAAATGTATCAAACGCCTCGGTGGGCGAAACCATACTTCAGGCTGTAAAGGATACAAGGGCGCTTACCGGTGTTAATACTAATCTTGGTATCATCCTGCTGTTTGCACCCCTTGCAAAGGCATATGCCCTTGATAATAAGAATGATATTCGTGAAAGGCTGCGCTCAGTACTTGATTCTCTTACCGTTAAGGATGCAGAACTTGCATATGAGGCAATAAGACTTGCAAATCCAGGAGGACTTGGAAAGGCTGACAGGTATGATGTATCAGAGACTCCTGCCGGTATTACACTTCTTGAGGCCATGCAGGAAGCTGGTCACAGAGACAATATAGCAGGGGAATATGTAAGTGGTTACCAGACAATTTTTGGAATCGGCCTCCCAACTTTCAAGGATACAATAAAAAAGGGCACCTCCATTTCAGATGCAATTATCCAAACATTCCTGGTTATTCTTTCATGGGTTCCTGATACGCTCATCGCGAGAAAAGCTGGGATAGATAAAGCATTGGATATTTCCGGCTTCGCCAGGAAGGTATTAGATTGTGGAGGGGTATTCAATGAAAGAGGTCATGAGGAAATTAATAGGTTCAACTCCTTTCTGCTGGAACCTAGCCACAATTTCAACCCCGGTACAACCGCAGATATTATTGCTGCAATTCTGTTTGTGTATTTAATGGACAATAATTTGAAGTTTATCGAAAAAGAATAGATAGTGAACTATCTTTATCTATAAAAGTGCAATAAATTATTTAAAAACGACATATAAAAAATAATTGAATATGTTATAACACATGCTATAGTCTTGAAGCCTGATAAATCCACTCACAAAAAATAAAAGGCAAATTTATGCCATTAAGTAATAAAAAATTCTCTACCTTAATAAAAGAAGTGCGAATAAAACTGGGATTTAGCCAGGAAGATCTCGCTCGCGCACTTGGAGTCTGCTTTGCAAATGTAAATCGTTGGAAGAATGGGAAAACATCTCCATCAAAGGTTGCCTATGCCCAATTCGATTTATATTGCCAGAATATGAAGGAAAATGGGCTACAATTAAGTGAGGTAATTCATGACCGGGTTCCACCCAAAATATACAATAACCAATAAAATAACAACGGCTATTACTCAAATTGAACGCGCCAGGGGATTTTTAGAGGCAGCAAAGTTGTCTGACGATTGGGTCACCGTAATGAGTAACAAAGCCCTCATTAAAGAAGCTCATCATACAACCCATATTGAGGGCACACGGTTGACCCTGGAGCAGGCAGAACGTTTGTGGAATGGTGAAGAGGTTCCCGAAGCAGATCCGGATGATACAAGAGAATTATTGAATTATCGTTCAGCCTTTGAATTTGTTTCAGAATGCCTTGAAAGTGGAGACCCGATTACCGAGGGTATGGTTCGTGAAATTCACCGAAAACTGGTTCAAGGTGTTCGTGGCGGAAAAGCTGATCCTGGCACATATAGACGCGTACAGAATTATGTTGTTAATTCTGTAACAGGTAAAGTGATTTATACCCCGCCTTCTGCAGTAGATGTACCAATAATGATGTCTCAACTGGTTAAATGGCTCAACGCGGATCTTGAAATTCACCCTGTTTTGATCAGCGGTATTGCTCAGTTCCAGCTTGTCCACATTCACCCCTTCCTTGATGGAAATGGCAGGACATCGAGATTGCTTTCAACTCTATACCTATATAAGACCGGCTATGATTTCAAACGCCTTTTTACTATCAGTGAATATTATGATCGTGACCGACCGACTTTCTACAAGACAATCCAGGGCGTCCGTGAAAATAAAATGGATATGACAGGATGGCTTGAATATTTTGTTACAGGCCTACAGACCCAGATGATCGAGGTGAAAACCAGGGGTGAACAGGTTATTAAAAGAGATGTTATTATTAAAAAGTATAGTTTAAACGAACGTCAAGGAAAGGTTATAGAGACCCTTCTTCATCATGACAGATTAACTATTCAAGATTATGAGGAATTATGTCCTAATGTTAGCCGACGCAGCTTACAGAGGGATCTAAAAATAATGATAGAAAAGGGTCTGCTTGAATCTCATGGAGAAACAAATAAGCTTATCTATATTTTAAAGGAATAGGCTGGTGACAATCTCGTGATAAAACTTACGACAAACTTGCGTCAAAACTTGTGACACTGTTATGACAATTTCTGTAACATTTGTTATTACAAGCCTTATGTGCACTTAACAAGCACCTCGCCTCTTCCCCCTTCATTCGTGTCACCGCTGTAACGTGTGAAAAAGGCATCGGCTTCGGTTTCCGGTGCAAAACCCATTTTAGAAAGGATTCCTCTGGTTATGGGCCAGAAGGGAGGTGTGTATGTACAGTTACATGTAAAGGTGGGTAATAACTCCGGCAGGCTATCCTTATTAAGGAGCATTATGGTTCCCCGCACCATCCTTGCGCCTGCCCTGGCACCGGGTGTGCCGCCAATAATAATAGTCCCTGCCTTCATGTTAAACCCTGGCGAATCTCCGCAGCCGCCTGTAACATAAATCAGCCCGCGTCTCATCCTCGCGCCAAGCATCTGTCCTGCGTTACCTTTAATAACAATAGTCCCGCCTGCCATACCTTTTGTGTGGCCGCGATATGCTGCGGCAGTGTAATGACCTGCATTGCCATTAACCACTATAAGACCGGCCTTCATATGTGCGCCAAGATAATCGCCTGTATTGCCATTAATAATAAGCTCCCCTCCGCACATTCTTGCACCGGCATGAAAACCTACAGGGCCATCTATTCGCATTCTGCCCTGTGACATGCCCTCACCAAGCCTTTTGAACCTGGTTAAATCCCCGTTGACGATAAGGTCAGGAGGTATTATCTCAGCGCTATCATTCTGAACTTCAGCCAGATCAACATCAAACCACTCCCCGGCAGGTTCCCAGGATTTACCGACAAGTATTAGGATATCTTTTATATCTTTCGCGCTTTTACCTGCTATGTTCTCCGGTTTTATATTTTCCGCCTCAACAGGTATATCCGGTATTTTCTTGAGGATTAAATGTATTTGAATTGCCATAATTGTTTCATCTCCATTATCCGCACCTGATCAGCTCCAGCCTTGGTGTATATTCCTCTTCAACCCTGTAATTTGAAAATGCTACTGTGGAATAGCGCTCAAAATATTCCTTAAGATCATGTGCCAGTTCACCCTTAACAGGCAGTTCCAGCCCCAGCGCCTTTCCGCTGAAGCTCTCCTTTATCTCACCATCACGAACAACTACCCTTCCATCCTTGATCACATAAGAGGCTGAAGAAAACATCTTCTGCTTATCATCGGACAAAGGATAAATTGAAATATCCGCATCAGCTCCTGCGCCAAGGTGCCCCCTGCTTTTTAATCCGAGTGCCCTGGCTGGCCCTGACCTTGTTACTATTGCTATCTCTTCAAAGGTATACTCCCTTGTGAGTTCATGAAGAGATGTATATTCCCTAACCTTTGGATGCAGCCTCTCATACCATGACATCCTGAAATCCCGATCCATAAGGAGCTTTATTAAAAGGGGATAGGAGGTAAACGGCCCTGCATTCGGATGATCCGTTGAAAGAAAGACCCGCCAGGGGTCGTTTATAAGCAGCATCAATTCCAGCCCCAAACACCACTGCACCGCATTAACCAGTACATCAGGCTGGTATTTGACCGGGACAACACCTGAGCCTGTCTCCATCTCTATGTCAAGGTTTGACCACTTGCCCCCCTTCATCTGATGCAGCTTGAATTCCATAGGTGCATCTGCTGTCATAGTCATAGTGGGGCCAAAAACTACTAAACCGGCATCACATGTAAATTCAGGATGGCTGTTAAAATAATCGGCAATAGATACTGCGCCTGATGCAAACCCTCCCCTCTTTGATTTATCATAGGAGTGGAACTGTAGATGTGTAAAATGTGCCCTGCTCCCTGACAGGGCCTTCATGGTTTCTAAGGTATAGGCCATGTTTCCCGGTTCACCCAGGTGGTTGGTGTGCAAATGAATCGAATGAGGCAATTTCAATTTATCAGCAGCCTCTGCCAGCCCTGTCATGATCATCCTCGGGGTAACATCAAATGGGGGGACTGGTATGTCAAGGTCAATAAGGCCCCTGTTCCATTTCCAGTTTTCAACACCTCCGGGGTTCACTATCTTTACTGCATAACCTTTTGTGGAATTTAGGAGCCACCCCACAACCCCCATGAGCTTTTCTATTCTTGCTATCTCATCAGGTTCACTCAATGCCTTCATTACAAGGTAATTGTTTCCCATGACTGTATAACAGCCTGTATCCAAAATGGGGGTATCCCTGAGTTCTTCATGTGCGTGACGCGCCTTTAACGGAGGCACTGCCGCCTCAAATAATGTTGTATACCCCAGCCGTGCATACTCATAGCCTGTCATAAAGGTAGTAGGCACAATTCCATTACATCCTGATCTTGTGATCTCAGTATGTGCCCGAAAATGGTCAGCGCTGTCTTCAGGGCAAAGTATACGTCCGTTATTCACCTTTGCACCTGCCACATGGCTGTGTATCTCAATGCCGCCCGGCATTACAACGCAACCTTTAGCATCAATGGTCTCTGTTTCCGGTGGGAGAGGGCCTTCAACTATCTTCTGATCCCTGATACAGATATCCCTTGTTTCCCCGTTGATACGATTTACCGGATCATATAGCTTTCCATTAATAATTCTGAGCATGGGTTATCCGCTCCTTGATCCTTTTAAGTACCTCCTCGTCTGACAGGTGATCTGAATCAACAATCTTTTTAACACGAAGAGGTACGTTATCCATTCGATAAAATGTACCGGAAGCCGCTACACCTGCCTGTGCAACCGGGATTACAACCGCTGCCCATTCTGTTGTCGGGTTATTATGAGGTTCAAGATAGATTACAGGTATATTCTTTAGATGATCCACCGCATCAGCAGGTAAATGTGCACCCGGATCTGTTGCGACAATAAGCGCTGCATCCACCTCTTTTCGTGCGAGGAGACCTATCACACTGAACTCTCCCGGATTATATCTTGGGTAACCCCTGCTGAAGTTTACTGCCAGAGGATATCCTGTCTGCCATGTCATCACCTGATTTCCCCCTGCCACATTCCCGTGCCCCCTCATTGCCATGGCATAAAATCGTGTGTGATTGTTGATGTCACTCACAAGCAGGGCGAGTTGCTCTACATTTATGTCCCTCCCCCTGCACTGTGTTACGCCAAGGCCAAAAAAGATAACGCCGTATTTACATCCCCTGATCATCTCAGCAAGTTCACGCCATTTACTCACAGCGACGCCGCCAACCAGGGCATCGTCACCTTTCCCAATCGGGTTATTAGCCACAAGCGCCCTTAAGAGGGTTGCGATCTCAAATGTATTCCCGGGGGTAACCTGTATAAACCAGTCGGATGATTTTGTAGTGGGTGTGGGCCGTATATCAATGGAGACAATTTTGCGGCCTTTCCGCCCTTCAGGATGGAACATCCCTTTAGCAGATACCGAATACCGGGCAAGATGACGCATATGGGATTCAAGTGGGTTGCATCCCCAGAAGATCACGAGGTCCGCCCTGTTCTTTACCTCTCCAAGTGTGCACGAAGAGAGCCCCACCTGCTGCCTTGCCATGAGCCCCGGGCCGTGGCAGTATGAAGATGGATTATCCATTGTTGCATCAAGCAGCTCAGCTATTTGAACAAGCTCCCGCTGTGCCTCGGTGGTTGTGCTGCTTAAGCCATATACCAGGGGAAACCGCGCATTTGTAAGGATGTTTGCCGCTTCATTGAGCGCAGCATCAAGAGAGGCCGGCTTCCCTGCTACTTTAATGTCAGGGTTATTTGACTGCGCATGCATAAGCTTGTTGCGTCCGATCATGCATGCCTTTTTTACCTTGCTTATCCGGTTATCAAGAACCTCCACCTCAATGTCATCGCAAAGACACCCGCAGAAGGTGCATATTACATCACTGTGAACCTTTAATTCCTGATCCATTACTGCACCTGATGAGCAGGTTCAATGGTCACCTGCTCCCCTTTCCAGGCAGGGACACCTGTGCCATCTGTATTTGAGCCGCTTACAAGCCTGTTTGCAACAGGCCCGACTGGAAGAAAAAAGAGTTTTCTGGGTACATCTGATGCAATGCATGTCACTATGATCTCACCAAAGCGGTTTGACACCTTTACCTTCTGCCCCGGTGACATGTGCGCCTCAGCCATATCATCAGGATTAATACGGAGGGTGGAGATCTCTTCAAGATATTCGGGGTTCATTTTACCCCGCATCATCTCTGCCCCCTGCTTCCCGGTACGTACTGTTACAAGTAGACCGCTTATCCCGGCCATTTATTCTCTCCACATATTAGGCGATTATTTCAAATTTCCTGTTAAAACATTATGTTAGGCAAGGAGTATAGGAAAAGTAAAATAGCGTGTCAAGGAGATAGAAATATATCAAGGTTAAGAGTTCTTGTTTATATATGAGATTCAATCTGAAGGTATAAAAAATAGGAGAATAAGCATGCCTTCTTTAAGTGCTGATAAAACAATTGCTCAACTATCTGTTTTCTGATAATAATTTTTAAAGTTTTTTAAAAGAGGTACGGGTATAAGATATAGATGATGTCTATCCGGAAGCTGAAGAAGAGACCATAAAATGTTGAGATATGAATAAACAATCCCTTAAAGATATAATCGCTCTCGGAGAAGGTTACACTACCGAGTTTAAGCGTTCGGGAACAACCGGGCTCGGAAGGGAGATTTGTGCTTTTGCGAATGCACTTGGTGGGGTAATTTTAATTGGGGTAAATGACTCTGGTGAAATTGTTGGAGTAAAAGATCACAACCGGTTGAAATCAGAGGTTCAGACCATAGCGCGTTCTGCTGATCCACCAGTCTTAATTGAAACATCAAGTGTTGATGATGTACTATATATTGAAATTTCTGAACAGCATAGCAAGCCATATTCATTTGCAGGCAAATTTTATATTCGTGAAGGGGCCACTTCACAGCAGATGTCACGAGAAGAAATTCGAGAATTTTTCTTTAAAGAAGGTCTTATTAAATATGATCAGGTTCTATGCATTGAATATGATTTCGATAATGACCTTACTCCTGAAATATGGAAAAAGTTCGCCAAAGCAGCTCGTATACCTCCTGACATAAAAATGGAAACAGCCCTCGGCAATCTTCATCTCATAAAAAATAAGAAGATGACCAATGCCGGCGCATGGTTACTGTGTCACGACATTACCAGATACAATATTCGTGCAGGGGTGACATGCGCACTCTTTCGGGGAACAAATAATGTTCATATATTAGATCGAAGAGCTTTTACAGGATGGAGCTGGTAGAGCAAATAGGCAGCGGAATAAACCGCATTAAAGAACTTTGCGAAGAATCCGGGGTAAAAATTCCGGCATTTGATGTATCCGGTAACTGGTTTACTGTAGTGTTCAACCGCAAGAACGTGGAAGTCACCCCCCAAGTCACCCCCCAAGTCACCCCCCAAGTCACCCCCCAAGTCGAAAAACTATTATCCATCCTGAATAGAGAAATGGGGCGTGTAGAAATAATGGATATTATGGGGTGCAAGGATAAGAAAAATTTTGTAAAAAATATACTCAATAAAGCGCTCAATAATGATCTGATTGAGATGACAGTCCCTGATAAGCCTAAATCACGAAATCAAAAATACAGGCTGACCGATAAAGAGAAGGCACTGATTATTCCTGTAAGCAAGTGATTTTGCAAAATGCATGATTCCACCCCCAAAATTTTGATTCACGAATACATTACCGGTGGAGGATGGAAAGAACCGGAACTGCCTGAGAGTCTAGCATCCGAAGGATTTTTAATGCTTTCTGCTCTTTTGGATGATTTCATGAAATGGGGGCGTCTTAAAGTATGCACAACCCTTGATAATAGACTGGCTGGTGCATCAATAGTTGCTGACAGCATTACAATCATAGACCAGGCTGAATATGAAAAAACCCTTTCCTCGCTTGCCAAAGAATGTGATTTTGCCATTATAATTGCGCCAGAAAGCAATGGTATCCTCGCGGATTTAAATGGGCTGATGAAAGAAAATAATACGGTACCATTAGGTTGTAATATCGGTGCAATCCGCGTCACAGGGGATAAGTGGGAATGTCATAAAATGCTCTCTAAAGCAGGTATACCTGTTCCTGAGACAATTGTAGAGACGGGTTTTAAACCCGTCTCTACTGCCAGATTAGACAACCCTTGCGGTATCAATTTCCCTCTAATCATAAAACCAGTTGATGGTGTTGGGTGTGAAGGTGTTAACCTTGTAAAAGATGCAAAGACGCTCCGCACCCTGCTTGAAGATGATCAATTATACCCTAACAGAGTTCTTTTTCAGGAATATATAAAGGGAGAACACCTGAGCGCATCAATCCTCTCAACAGGAAAGGAATTTATTATTCTGAGTTTGAACCGCCAGCATATCAGTGAAGGCACTCCTTTCAGATACTCGGGCGGAGAGATCATGCCTCCACCTGATAAGGGAGATGAACTGCATTACATTGTTAAAAAAATAATTGAGGTCATTCCGGGCCTGAAAGGATACTTTGGAGTTGATCTGATAAAGAGTAATGCCGGATACAGGGTCATTGAGATTAATCCAAGGCTTACCACATCATACACAGGTCTCAGGAAGGTAACTAATATCAATCTTGCAGAGGCGATCTATGAATCGGTTATAAATGGCAGGTTGCCTGACTCTGTAAAAATCTCAGGCAACTATACTTTTGCAAAAGAAATGATGATATAGATGCCTTCTATCTTAGATTGCAGCCCTCTTTTTTGCGTTTGTCTCCATTATAAGGGCTATCCTGTCATTGTTGAGTGGGTACAGGAGCAGTATTATAAGAAAGGCTGCAAGGCCCGCGCCTGATGGGATATAGCATATAATGTTCATCAGCCCCTGTAAAAATTCCTCTCCTGGTTCAATATTGGGCACATACCCGATATATCCAAGCCCTGCGGTTGCCATTGTGCCGGCAATGGCAGTTGCAGCCTTACCGGGCATAGTCATCATTGACATTATAAAGGCGCTTGCATCCTTACCGGTCTTGTAAAACCCGTATTCCGCCGCATCCATATACATTGCCTGGCGTATGGGGTAAACAGTCCCAGCCCCCAGAATTGAAACCACTATTATGGCAATAAATGCATAGGGATGATACAGCCCGAATACTCTCAGGGTAATGTATCCTATTGTTCCGCATGCCCCGGCAAAAAGATAGGTGTTTTTCTTACCCAGGATGCTGACTATTTTCGGGGATATTAACGCACTCGCAAATACAGCAAGGGATATTGAGAGAGAATATGGCTTCATTAACAGCTCATTCTGAGCCGCATACTTGAAGTAATACACAGCCAGGGTCTGGAGGCTGTATACCCCGATATTGATACAAATATCGGCACACAGGATTGTTAAAAGTGGTCTGTTGACAATAATCTGTTTGACCATTTCAAGATTAGTCCAGTGCCTGGATGGATCAAGATTTTTATCAGGGTTATACCTGTCATAATTCTTTACCTGATAACCAAGAAACCAGTATCCAAAGACCTGTATCACAGCCAGAATGGCTACAGTAATAAAATATCCCCATGTTGTACTGTATGAGCTAAGTTTGTAGAGGATAGTCAGCACAAAATAGGCATATATTATCTGGCTTCCCATGCGGAACTGATAATTCCTGGTTGAAAGGCGCAATCTCTCTTTGCTCTCTTTTGCCAGAACAGAGATCAGGCCCAGGTGGGCATTATATGCAAAGTTGAGGCTGATATGGGCTATGATATATACCAGGCTCAGATAGACTATTTTCGCGCCATAACTCAAGGTAAGATTCGTAAAGGTAAGCGTGAAAAAGATGCAGGTTATCACAGGGGGGAACAAAATCCATGTCCTGAACTGACCCCACCTAAACTGGGTCCGCTGTATTATGCTGCCGGAAACTGGTATTGAAACAACATCCACAATGTGGGTAATAAACATTATAAAGGCGACGTGGCCTGCTGCTATCATGGCGACATCGGTAAGAAACATGGCATAATACTGAACAGCCAGACTCATCATCAGGGTAAATGCGAAACTGGCAAAACCATAACTGCCTACAAGTAATCCCGGGAGTCTCTTTTCCACTGACATCTCCATATGCTAAAGTCTTTTTTAACTTTAATCAAAAGGGCATGTTACCGGCTCACCTTTACATCATATATTATTGTTTTTCAAGGTTTTCGATTGAAAACTGTGCTGATTGTGCTCTGTTTTATTTACTGAGACAGACAGGCGTTGCCATTGTGCAGCCTTATTCGTTAAGGCTTTTTTTTAAAAAACAACTCCTGTGTCGCCGCTGGCCTGGTTTACTTAACTCTTTTTGTTAGCCTGTGCATACTCATACCCGCGTTCAAATGCTTTTAAATTGATATCCACTGTCTTTCTGGGCACTGATTCAGAGACTGTATTTTTTGCAGATTCAAGTGATACAACACCTGTAATACCAACCAGAAAGCCTACCATAATGATATTTGCCATCATTTTGAGGCCCATTTCTTCTGCCAGCCTTGTCGCCGGGATAGCATAGCAGTCAAAAGGTGTATTAAGTTTTATAAGGGCCTGATCTATGATAAGTATTGTATCTTCAGTAATTATATCCCTGTATTTGTCATATCCTGCCTGGGACATGCAGACCAGGATATCAGGGGCATTGATATAGGGGTAATGTATCTGTTCATCAGCTATAGTCACCTGCACACTGCATGCGCCACCCCTTGATTCAGGTCCGTATGACTGAACCAGTGAACTCTCAAGTTTGTCAAAAATTGCAGCGGCCTTGCCGATGATACGTCCGGCCAATATAACACCCTGCCCGCCAAAACCTGTAATGATTATCTTTTTCTGCATTACTATCTTCCTGAATTAAGGTATCCTGCATGTCCTGTCATAATTTTCTATGCAGGTAGGACGCTCCCTGCTTACAAATTCACCAAGAATAATCTCCTTCTCAAAATCCATATCAAGCTCTGAAGGGTCTACATTATTCTTTATTATTGTCCTGTCGCGGTAGAGTTTGAGTGTTTCCAGGGATTTTTCCTTGTTTTTTCGGCCATAGTTAGTAGGGCAAGGAGCAAGCACCTCAATAAATGAGAACCCGCTTCGGGTAAGGGCCTTTTCTATGCAGGCAGTAAGTTTACGTATATGTAGCATTGTCCAGCGCGCCACATAGTTAGCGCCGGATGCCCATGCTAAGAGAGGCAGATTAAAAGGGGCATCAGGGTTTCCGAGCTGGGTGGTGGTGGTCTTTGCATTGACAGGTGTTGTTGCAGCAACCTGGCCTCCGGTCATGCCATAGATAAGGTTATTTACGCAGATCACTGTCATGTCCACGTTACGGCGTGCGCCATGTATAAAATGGTTACCGCCTATGGCAAAAAGATCGCCATCCCCGCTGAAAACGATTACGTTAAGTTCAGGGTTCGCAAGCTTGAGTCCGGTGGCAAAAGGAATAGCCCTTCCATGAGTGGTATGGAATGAATCAAGGTTCAGATACCCTGCACCGCGGCCAGTACACCCGATCCCTGATACCATGCAGGTCTTTTCCAGATCAATACCGCTTGAGATCATTGCCTTGAGGCAAGCAGAAAAGACCGTGCCTATACCGCACCCCGGGCACCAGATATGAGGGATCCTGTCTGTCCTGATCAGATGATCAAGCGGGTGGACTATTTCCGGCTGGGATGACTGTATTTCTGCTGCCATTAATAGACCTCCTTTATCCTGTTAAGCACCTGCTCAGGGGTTATTACTGTACCCCCTGCATGGCCTACCAGATGACATTCAGCCATACCGGCAGAGCTTCGCATTACCTCAAGGTGTATCTGACCATAGTTAATCTCTACAGTAATAAATGCCCTTGTCTTTTTTGCAAGCTCTCTTACCTTTTCCTCAGCAAAAGGCCATATGGTGAGGAGCTTTAAAAAGCCGACTTTCATACCAAGCGCCCTGGCCTGATTCATGGCTGAGAGGCTTGTCCTGGCGGATATGCCGTATGACACAAGGATAATCTCCGCATCATCAAGCTGATATGACTCTGTCATGATAATATCATCCCTGTTGTCCCGTATCTTTTTTACAATACGTTCCATCATCTGGGCCTGGGCCTCAACGGTCATTACAGGGTAACCCCTTTCGTCATGAGTAAGGCCTGTAACATGTATCTTGTAACCATCGCCTGCTGATGGCATTGGCGCAACACCGCTTTCCCCGGGTTGAAAAGGCATGAAACCCTCTTTTTCGCCCTTTGGTCTTGGCCTTGAAGCTGTAATTATCTCTTTAGCCTCGGGTATTATTACCTTTTCACTCATGTGCCCAATTACCTCATCGGCCATCAAAAGCACAGGGGTGCGGTATTTTTCGCTCAGGTTAAATGCTGTAATGGTCTGGCTGAACATCTCCTGGGCAGATGATGGCGCAAGGGCTATTATTTCATAATGGCCATGTGAACCCCAACGTGCCTGCATCATATCCCCCTGGGCGCCCATTGTGGGAAGCCCGGTAGAGGGGCCTGCCCGCTGCACATTAACAACAACACATGGGGTCTCGGTGCTTACGGCCAGACCTATGTTTTCCATCATAAGGCTGAAACCGGGCCCTGAGGTGGAGGTCATGCTTTTAACACCTGCCCATGATGCCCCAATAATGGATGCCATTGCGGCAATTTCATCTTCCATCTGGATGAAGGTGCCTCCTACCTCAGGCAGGCATTTGGACATGTGTTCAGCGATCTCTGTTGCAGGGGTGATGGGATACCCGCCAAAAAATTTGCAGCCTGCTGCCAACGCCCCCTCGGCGCATGCCTCATCGCCTGTTATATAATGTTCGCCTGTTATAACTGCTGGTCTCATATTTTCTCGTAATTAAAGTTTGGATATAGTATGCACCTCTGAAAAAATGGCAAACTCCGGGCAGATAATCTCGCAATAATGGCAGTTTACACACTCATTCGGATTCTGGGCCACAGGGAGGTGGTACCCCTTTTTATTAAATCCCTTTGAAAAGGCCAATACGGATCGCGGACAGAATTCTATGCAATACCCGCAGCCTTTGCACCGCTCTTCAATAATGACCACCCTTCCTTTTGCAATTTTAATAACATCGGTGTCATATGGTTCACCCAAGAATTTCATGTCTTATTCCTTCACACCTTTAAATTATCCCGGAGCCTTAAAATTGATGCCCTGGATATATTAATTTGAATATGCAAATATATTAATCTAACAGTAAAATCAATATATTTCATCATGCATGATAATTCTTTTTGGGATACCCATAAGGTTTCGCGTCGTATAATAACACTTGTATTTAAGGCTATGATTTATTCCAGGAAATCTCTTCTTGAATAACACTTATGACTATGGCAAATTGTAATGGAGCGGTCAGCCATTAGCTTAATCCAGAAATGGATAAGTGAATTGTTAAGTTGACCGGAAATAGCTTAATCATTGATGTCAGGTTTTAATAATTATACATAAAAATTTACCTGGGTAAAGATATGGATTCGGAAATATTCGGTTTTGAGTCTTTGGAGTTTAGCCTGTACACCAAAGACTCACAAATAAACAGGCTTGGTTGCTTTTCTGAAAGGGTAATCCCTGCTGAGACATTTATTGTGGAATATAAAGGAGATATAATCTCAGATGAAGATGCATATAAACGTGAATCAGATCCTTCACGGCCAGGCATATACACATTCTGGATAAACGACAACATCGTAATTGATGGCTTAGGAAACGGGAACATTGCAAAGTATATTAATCATTCCTGTGATCCGAATTGTTATTATACCTTTGAAGGAAACCGGGTGTTGATTTTTGCATTGAAGGATATATACCAAAATGAAGAGTTGACCATTGACTATAGTTACGAATCTGAAGGTGAAAAGATTACCTGCTCATGTGGTTCAGAAAAATGCCGGGGATTTATTAACTCTGACGAATAAAACGGTATACTATTGATTGCTACCAAAAAGGCAAGATTGTGTGAAGCTATATTAACAGTGTTTTAATAATGGGCGAAAAAAGTAAAAGGGCTAATGCTATAAGGTTATTAGGTTTAATGGTTTAAACCTTATAACCTGTGTTGTCCCGCTTTATTTGGCCGGAGTAATCTATGAAATACTTTAGGTATTGGGTGAAAGAATCATTCCAGATTCATGTTAACGGCAAATTGCAAGAAATCAGTATTTTATCTGGTTCAAATGAATCCAGGGAGGATGCACATAAAGAAGCAGAAGCCAAGGCTCGAAAAATCGAAGAACGAATTAAGAATAGGAGCGTAAAAGAGGATTATGAAGTCGCCATTAAAGAACATGTACATGAAATAATTAATGATTCTAATATTATTTCAATATGTAGATACGGGGCAAAGATTCTAAATACGACCCAGTACACTATTTTGGATTTGGATGACTATCGGTTCGAGTTTTTTGATCTATTTGGCCGGCTGAGGAAGATGTCTAAAAAGGAAAGAATCGTTTATAAGTTCGAGCGAGATGTGTCAAAATTTTCAAAGCTTGGCAAGGATTTCCGTATATACGAAACAACCAAAGGAATACGCGTGATCGGCAAACAATATGTTGTACCATCAGGAAAGGAATATACATCGATGATGCGTAGACTATTTGTCGATTGGGTCTATATTGAGCTGTCAAAAAAGCAAAATTGTTACAGAGCCAGACTCACACCCAAACCGTATCGGATAAAAACAGATACAATAAAAATAAGAAGCCCACTCGATTGTGAATCAAGCAACTATCATGATTGGGCTGAAAAATATGAGGCTGCCTCACAAAAATATAGCGTGGTCAAATTGTTAAAAACTATCGGAAGAGACTTTTCACATGAAGCGATTATCAAATTACATGACCAAACCTGTAACGAGAGCATGCATGGCAGGCTCGCATAAAAAAATATAAATAAAAAAGCGGCCAACATTTTCATCAAGCTGGCTTTGCGAAAAACCCGCCAAGCCGCTTATACAAGGTTACATTCTTTCAAGGTTTACTAAATCATGAACCCTGTAACACACCTACTCACTGGTTGGGCTTTGGCCGGGTCATTCAGGATAAACCGCCTTGAACGGGCCATTGTGACAATTGCAGGCATTATCCCGGATATTGATGGTGCAGGCATTATATATGATTATCTTTCTGCCGGCCCCGGTTTTCAGCCCTGGCTATATTGGAAATATCACCATGTCCTCGGTCACAACATTGGTTTTTGCCTTTTATTATGTCTCATAACATTCTCTTTTACAAAACGCAGGCTGATAACCAGCCTTCTGGTTTTTATAAGTTTTCATATCCACCTGCTTTTCGACATTGCTGGGTCAAGGGGGCCGGATGGATACCAGTGGCCCATCCCTTACCTCAATCCATTTTCAGATGCATGGCAACTTGTCTGGCAGGGGCAGTGGGGGTTGAATAGCTGGCAGAATATTGTTGTAACATTAATTGAATTGCTGATAATGCTGTACATCGCCTGGAGAAAAGGTATATCTCCGCTGGAGATGGTATCAGTAAAGGCCAACAATGCATTTGTTAACTCTTTGAGAAAACGATTTAAAAATCCGCATGATATAAAAGAAAAAAATAATTGATCCGCATATTTGGAGTAGGAACCACAAGAAGTTTAAGGGCTCACTGGGAAATGAAAGAAAAAAATCTTAACAGGGGACAGGCTTACTGAGGCTGACATCATGGGAGTAATAAGCCTCATATGGGCAAGGAAGCTGATTCCCCATGGGGTAATTATCCCTGAGACGTGCCTTGAATATACAGATACCCTGATGGAAAGGCCGCAATTTAAATAGGATGGAAAGAAAATTATGACTAACAGCATAATTAATATCAGTCTCCATATGGAGGTTGATATATAAGCATCGATTCACTCGGCCTACCTGACTCTATTACGACATCAATATTACATGTTGACAAATATCTCATTATGAGATAATTATTTGTCATGCATATAATCACTCGAAAAAGGATATTTGAGTTTTCTAAAAAGCATCCTGATTGTTCCTCTGCCCTTGAATCCTGGTACAGGATAGTTAAAAGGACTAATTTCAATTCTTTCGTTGAACTCCGAAACACTTTTCCGAGTGCGGACAATGTTGGGAATTTAACAGTTTTTAATATAGGCGGGAATAAAGCCCGTTTGATTGCAGCTATACATTATAACACTCATCGGATTTATATCCGGCATATTCTTACTCATAAAGAATATGATCGAGGGAATTGGAGGAAATGATGAATACCCAGCTTAAAAAAATTGCAGAAGTCTGGCCTGATATTCAACCAGTATTTTCTGTGCCACATAATAAGGAAGAGTATGAAAGGATGGTAACGCTTCTTGATAGCATCATAGACGAAGTGGGGAATAATGAGAACCATCCATTAACCTCTCTTATGGAGACGATTGGAAGCCTTATTGAAGTATATGAGTCAAACCATGTTGATGAGATAGAAGGAAATCCCTGTGATACCCTGAATTACTTAATGGAGGAGCATGGCCTCAAACAATCTGACCTGCCTGAAATAGGGTCACAGGGTGTTATATCTGAAATATTATCAGGCAAACGGCAACTAAACGTCCGCCAGATAAAATCATTAAGCACACGCTTCAATGTGTCTCCGGCAGTTTTAATTTAGCTTCTAATCTATAGGTTTAAGTAATGGCAGAGGTTCCCACGATATGAACGGAGTGATTCTGCGTTTATATATTCCCAGGTCGTCGTAATATATTACATCATAGACATGTTTATCTTCCTTGAAGTACTGGTTTGCCCTGTGCAGTGATTCATAACAGGGTATGATACCGATGTTGTCCTGAGCGAGCAATCTCATACGAATACCTTCCGGGTCAGATATGGAGATAGGCAACGATGCATCATAAATGGCTAAAAACATCTTGATTGTTTCTTTTAATCTGCCGAGGGATCCCCCACGAAGTTCAATGACAAATCCTTCCTTCCTGGAAAAATGCGGACGAAACACACTAAGGTCTATATGGGTAGTATTTCCACCCCGTTTGATCTCCCATGGATGCCCGTCGCTTGTCTTTTTTGCATGCTTTCCATCAATCCAGTCTGCAAATTCCTGGTAGGAATCTTCATTAATATCAAGAAGCCCTTCATGCCTTCCATCAGCATATCGTTTGTACATCTCCCTGCCAGATAAATTTACATCGACATGATCATCCTTTCGCTTTCCGGCGATATAGGCAATCCTGCAATAGTCAAAGTATTCTTTTGCAGTCATGTTTTCGCGGATAAAGTTTTTATCTTTATGAAAATATCCCTCTTCCACTAGCCGGATAAATCTTCGGCTATCTGTTTTACCCAGATCCTTATCAAGTTTATAGAAGTCAGAAAAAGAGGCTTTTATGAGCGAGTTCTGCACAACACCATAACGGCGATTGAGTGGATATTGCTCCTGTACCTGTCTGTTCGCTTTTATCCAGTTTTTTTTGACCTTTTTTAACCATGAAACCGCCGAGGTTACTATTGGCCCCCAGACGCGCGACGGATCATCACTGCCATCTTTGTAGGACGAACCCCCAAAGGAGTCTGTCACCTGCACACCCTTTCCCGGGGAAACCTCCAAAGGGCAGTTATTTCCATCTATATGATATAGGTAGTAAATTTTATTATAGTAAACAACCTTGAGATGATGCCATTGGGATTTGTTGTCTGGAAAAATCAAATCCCATATTCTGTCAGTGCCTGAAATATTGTAATCGTAGTCTTTTAAGATCTTCACACAGTTATATATAGCTTCTTCAAATTTCATTGTTTTTTCCATACATCATTATTCAATCTTGGAGAAATTTATCAAGTTCAGATTCATTCATTTGGGGTACATTATGTTTTTTCGCCAAAGACTCTGAAAACTGATAAAAATTTTTCCGATAATCTTTATCTTTGACAATCTCCTTTATTAGAGCCATCTTTTTTTCAAATGCCAATTGGCAAACCAGTTCTTTGATCTGGTTATAATTAACATCAATATTTTTTATTCTTGCTATATACATTCCTATGGCTTCCTTTTCCACTAACCCGGCCTACCTGACCAATGCCGGCGAACCACATAAGGTTGGTTCTGCATAATAGTATCCTATCATGTTGAAAGCCAGATTGGGAGCTTAATACTCCTCCTCCTCATCATCATACTCTTCGTCATCAGTAATATATTCCCACATTTCATTTTGATGCAGCCAGATTGGATCAGCATTTCTTATAATGAATTCATCAACATCCATTCCATCAATTGTCGGTGGGCGTTTTACCCGCTTCTGTTTTCCATTTATGAATATGGTTTCATATTCTTTTTTCCGCCTCTTCTTCGCAGCATTTTCGGCGGCAGTAAGTTTTCGTTTACGTTTTGCCATTATTTATATTCTCTATTCACTCCCAATATTTCGGCTAAGAGGCAGTCTGTAGGCCGGGTTAAGCGAAGCAACCCGACTTTATTCCAATCAAATTTTACTCAACACTTCATCTCAGTTTTAAAAGAATCATTTTACTTTTCAGCCATCATTTTAAGTGATGTCTGATTATTAACCCAACCTTCTACATGACTGGCTCGGCGAGCTTTTTGCCAAATCTGGTTGATTAGCGGCTAGGCGCATTCTTTCCAATGCTTCATATATAAAGAACCAAATTCTACGATTGCCAAGCCATCACATAACAACTGTGGATGGAATAATACTGGTCTAGGCGGTTCTTCCTTATATGAATGCAGAAAAACAAAAGAAGGCCTCCCAATATTTTCTTGTTCTTCATCAATTGCATCAAATTTATCGAATTCCATGGTTTTAATTAATTTCATTTTTTCACTTTCAAGTTGATTGTAACGGTCACCTTCTTCTTTCGTCATTTCGGATGGGGGAATATAAAGTGGGATTCTATGGGCTAACGCATCACGATATGATTTTAAATATTTTTCATGCCAGTTGGTAATTGTTTCAGAAGCAAGATATTCACGAAGCGGTAGTGGGAGATGTTTGCTTGTGCTCTTTCGGAACAAACCTACACCATGTTTCCCACCCACTATTTGTAACAAATCATGGTGATAAATAAAAGCCCAAGCCCAATTATCAAAAATTCCAAAAAGGTTCATTACATACGCATGGAGATTAATCTGGACATCATAGAGTGTGTCATTTTGGAGTGGCTTTTTTGTGCCCAAGGGAAAATCATTGAAAATGTTTTTTAAACATTTATTTATTATTTTCAACCTTCGCCCCGCACCATGTAATAGGTGCTCTTTAACACCCACATGGCCTGTTTCTTGACCAGCCATTACTGTTTGTAATATAAGGATTTGAAGGCTTTGACACACTTTTTTGTATTGTTCATTAAATTGTCTAATCTGATAATCTGAGTATGCCATGCAAATTTACTCTCTTTGCGCCTAACTCTTCCCCTTACTGCGGGGTTCGGTGTGCATTAAGGGCCGGGGCGCTTTATCGCCCGGTCACTGTAGCTGCGCTTGTTAGCGATTTCAAGTAATTACATAAATTGTTTGCTGTAATTATATATTGTTCGGTACTTGTATTTGATATTTCAATTTCTGATGCATGAACTGCGTCATTTCTAAGTGCACGAAGGTCATGCAACAAGACCGCTATGGGGCCACTTATGATTTCTGCTTTTCTAAACTGGTCTATAAACCTTTTTATATTTCCCTGCTTTATATCTTGTAGATTCATTCGTTTTGCGGCTTCTTTCAATTCATATTCCACTGAACGCCATGCTTCCATTATAGCAGCACGGGGTGATATATCTGCTATTTCTCTTAAAGCAGTAATAGGAACTATGGTGTGCTCGATAAGCTTTTCAGATTCCAAAGGCAAGATAGCTTCAGCGCGTTTTTCCAACTCTCCGAACTCTAAGTTTAAGTCCTTATATTGAAATTTTTTGATTTGAGGAAGTAATTTTCCTAAAGGTTTCCTCAGAATTATTACCGCAATTATTACCGTTATTGGCCAAGCTAAGTTTCCTATAAGGCTAGATATAAATGTGAGCCAGTCCATATTCCCTCTTTTATTTAATCGCTAACATTGATTATATAGTTACTGTCTATTTACTAAGCCCAATAAACCTTGCTTAATATACAATACATTTTTTGATTTGATTAACTGTTTATCCTGCTATATGGGCAAATAAAAAAACTGCCTATAATAAAATTTCTCATTTTAAACTACAGCTCTCACTTTTTCGGTGCTGGCATTTCACAGCCATTCGGGCAGACTGTTAAAGTGTGCACATAACGCACCTTTCCATTTTCCACCCTGAATATATGTGAGTCAGGCCAGCCATCCTTGGCGCCAAAATCCGCAAGACCTATAACCGTACCCATATCAACATCCACAATAAACCTGCGGTTTGAAATCTCAACACTCCCTTCAAGGGGCGGGCCGCCTGTGCAGGATGCATCCGGTTTATCATCAGGGTTTGTATATATGCCCCCTTCGAGCCTTGCGCAGGGTATATTCCATGGCACATCATCTGCGGTAGAAAAGTCTTTGAATACATCGAAATAGGCGTTTGCCACACGGATAAGTGTCTCACGGCTGCTTCTCATTTGAGGGGCAAGGATATCCCATTTTTCTTTTGGGGAATATTTCAGGTAATTGGCCGCATTAAAGAGCCAGTCATTTTCCCCAGCTTTAATTTCATTTGCCTGAATAAAAAAACCTGTTAAGAGTAACGCAAGAACCACCAGTTTACGAGACATAGGCCCTCCGATCTTTTATATTGGTTAACATGTTTGATGAGAAAGATGACAGAGCATAGGACTCACTGTCCTGTGAGTCAAGAAATTATTAGTATGCAGGTCTCACAGTTTGACAAAAAATAAAATAATCAGCATAAAAAATTATTACCTAAAAACAATAAAATGGATTAATATCATGCATATTTTAGTTACCGGAGCTGAATAAATTGGAATCTGAAACCTTCTCTATTGAGATGAACGTAAGGGATTATGAATGTGACATGCAGGGGATTGTTAATAACTCTGTTTACCAGAACTACCTTGAACACGCACGGCATGAATACCTCAGGTCAATTGGTATTGATTTTAAAATGTATGCTGAAAAACGCATAAACCTGGTGGTAATAAGAATAGAGCTGGACTATAAACACCCCCTCACCAGCGGAGACAGATTTCTTGTCACAGTGGATATAAAAAAGGAATCCAGGATAAAATTTGCATTTTTTCAGGATATATACCTGCTCCCTGATAAAAAACCTGTATTATACGGCAAGGTAATCGGGGTGGCTGTTAATTCTCAGGGAAGGCCCCATATACCTGATGAATTTAAAGACATATTTGCTTTATAATAAGGCCATATGCATTTTTATCTTCAGATAAATCTAACCTTTAATGGAGGAAAAGAATGCCGCTTATAAATTGGGAAGAGAGCCTAAGTGTAAAGGTTTCTGAAATAGATAATCAGCATAAAAAACTTGTCGGGCTCATTAACACACTTCATGATGCCATGAAGGAGCGAAAAGCAAATGAGGCCCTGGGAGGAATAATAGACGAGCTTGTTAATTATGCACTTAACCATTTTCAGACTGAGGAAAGGTATTTTGATAAGTTCGGTTATTTAAAAGCTACTGCACATAAAAAAGAGCACAAGGATTTTATAAACAGGGTTGCTGCCTTCAAGGATGATTTTGCCAGAAACAGGATAATGTTATCTATGGAGATAATGGAGTTTTTAAAGGGCTGGCTCATAAACCATATAAAGAAGGTGGACATGGCCTATTCGGATTTTTTTATCGAAAATGGTTTGAAATAATCTCTTTCAGCAGAGGCTAAATTACATATTTTCATTTCTTTCCAGAGGATTGACAGCATCATTGTTTTTTTGCTAATGTGCCCCAATATTTTCCCCGGAGTGATAAAACAGTCACCCCGGGAATTTTTTTATACCAAGGAGGATTATTAATGTCCGATGAGACTAGAATGGACCCAGAAATGCTTTCCATGGTGCTTGACACCATAAATAAACTTGAAAAAGAGAAGATTACCCTTGAAACAAAGCTTGAGATGGATAAGGAGGGTGAATTTCCTAAAGAGCTGATAAATTTTATGCTGAGCCCGGAGGTAGCCCTGCATCTTATCTTTATCCCCGCAGAATATGGCGGACTCGGCGCAGGGGCTATGGATATAGCTATTGTCTCAGAGAGGCTCGCCAAAATGGACCTTGCGATTGCCACATCATTCTTGGCAATATGCCTTGGCACAGACCCCATAAGGGTTGGATCAACGCCTGAGCAAAAGGCAAAATATATAGGCCGTATAGCAGAAGAGGGGCTTATTGTAGCTTACGGCGTAACAGAACCCGATGCAGGCAGCAATGTTCAGGCCCTCAAAACAAAGGCCGAGAGGGTGCTTGATGAAAAGGGTGAGATAAAAGGTTACATACTAAATGGCCAGAAACAGTTTATCACAAACGGCGGTGTAGCGCAGATATACACCATACTGGCAGAAACACCCGGCGGCCCCACATTCTTTATAGCAGAGGCAGGCGACAAGGGTTTAATCCCCGGAAAACATGAAGACAAACATGGCATCAGGGCATCTGATACCTGCCCTCTTACACTTGAAGATCTCTATATACCAAAAGAAAACCTGATAGGTGGTGTTGAGGGCCAGGGTCTCAAGCTTTCAAACGAGGTTTTCGGCTATACCCGGCTCATGGTGGCCACATTCGGCCTTGGCGGCGGCATGGCAGCCCTTGAAAAGACCATAGCATATGCCAAAGACAGGGTCCAGTTCGGCAGCCCTTTAATTGAAATTGAGGGTTATACACACAGGCTTCTTGTCCCGAATGCTGTAAGGCTTGAGGCCGCCAGGGCATATATCGAAGAGGTGGCAACAAGGCTGGATACAGATGAAAAGGATCTCCAGGTAGAGGGATCAATCGCCAAATATTTTGCTACCGAGGCCGGTGATGCAATGGCCAATGATGCTATCCAGGCACTTGGCGGATATGGCTACATCAGGGAGTATGAAGTAGAAAAGATTAAAAGGGATATAAAGATCTGCTGTATCTATGAAGGCACAAGCGAGATCCAGAGGCGGCTTATCTCCATGTTCCGTCTTCAGGCAACAGTACGTTCAAAGGGCGACTTCTATAAAAGTATGGCCGACAAAGTCTCAATGCTCCCGGAAGATACCTGCGGCCCGACACTGGCAAATTCCATAAACCTCACGAATGATGTAATACTTGCAGCAAGAAAGAACAAACTCACCAAATCACAGTATGTAATGTTCCTGCTTGCGGACATGATGACATGGACAGAGGTTGCAAAGGCTATCTGCATAAAGGCTGCTAATTATGCCGGAAAAGATAAATCTCCTGAATACATGAAGGCCGCGGCAAGACTTTTTGTGCGGGAAGCAGTGGAAAAGGTTTACATAAACGGGCTGAAAATCTGCCAGGGATGCGATACACCTGTTGATGAGCTTTCAGAGAAACTTTCAGCCATGAACATGGCCTCAGTTATGAAAGCCACCCTCAAAGACATGGATTTCGTTGCAGAAGAGCTTAAAAAATAATAACTAAAAAGGGGCACTGTAAACTCAGTGCCCCTTTTATAGTTTATACTTCCGTACTATATCGTAATTATGGTAAAGTCAGCAAACAGTTAACCCTCAAAAGGCTTTATTATGTCACAACTATCCAAAGGCAACCTGGAAAACAGATCATCTATTACACTTCCCTCCTCGAAGGCTTTTCTTTCTCCGGCGATCTCCTTTGCAGAGAAAACAGCCATCGCCCTGGGCCTGGACAACAGGGAAGCAATGGCCGTAACCCTTGCGATAGAAGAAATTTTTACCTACCTGTGCGGAATAACATTTGAAAATCAGGTTATTGAAATTATTTTTTCAGGCAGGGGTCATTATATAGCCATCGAGATTGTTTTTTCAGCAGAGAAATTGAACATAAGGGCATTCAATATTACATCTGCCATATCCCCTGATGACGAAACTGAAATGGAGGAAATGGGGCTTCTCATAGCCTCCAGGTTTGTCGACCGCCTTAGAGTCAATTACAGCGAGGACAAAAAATACAGAATGCTGCTGATAAAGGAAAAGGCATATCCAGACTCGGCCGAAGAACCGGTACCATCAGTCGGCAACCTTGATAATTTTGAAATAAGGACCCCAAACCCGGAGGAATTGAAACTTTTAAGCAGGCATATTCAATACCACTATAGAGATGCATTCTTTCCCTCTGCCCTTCACTATCCTGGCAAGCTGGTCGACATGGTTAATGGCGGAGAATATGCCGCTATGATTGCTTCCGATTCAAAGGGACATATAGGAGGCGGAATAATATGGCACTATTCTGAGGGCAAAACAGTTGAATGCTGGGGACCCTATGTCTTTGATCACAATCCCGGCTTGGGCCTTGCCGGCCGTCTTCTGGAGGATTGTATCGCGGCCGTTGCAAAGACACCTGCAATCAGCCTTTTGAACCGCTATCCGGTGGAAGAATTTTCTGGAGATTACTTTGAACTGCTCGGAACCCTTGAAATTGCTGACAGCAGTGGCAATACCCGCGAAATTCCATCATGGTACAGACAGTTGAATGAGGATTTGGGAGCCTCCATATGGGCACCTTCAGAAATTGAACATTATCTTCGTTTAGAATACGATAGGCTTTTCCTGCCGCGGGAGATAAGGCTGGTCAGGTATGATGGTGAATCCGACAATCTTTTCTCTGTCCTGTCGGTTGATTTTGACAGATCCAGTGACAGCGCAACAATGCACCCGGTGCAGGCGGGAAGGGACATTGCGGAAAACCTGAGGAATCATCTGCAGCTGTTTATGAAAGAATCAGTTAACAATCTGTTCTTTGAAATGGACCTGGGTATTTACTGGCACTCCTATTTCGCTCCCGCACTGGTTTCAGAAGGCTTTATTCCGCGTCTGATTCTCCCCTATGGGGGAAAGGGCGATATAGTTGTCTTTCAAAGAGGGGGTATCCCTGAATGACCTTTTCTGCGCTGGAGCGTCTTATTCCGGATTACATAAGGCGTTTCGAAGCCTATATCCCCAGTAAACCGGATGACGAGCTTAAAAAACTCTATGGCTGCAATCGTATTTTCAGGCTGAACAACAATGAAAACCCGCTCGGACCGCCTATCGAGGCTCAAAGGATAATTTCCGGCTTTCCGCCCGTAAAGGCATCCATATACCCCAGCGGGGATGTCTATTACCTGCGGCAGAAACTTGCCGATCTGACCGGACTGCACCCGGATCAGTTTCTTGTGGGGAACGGAGCAAACGAAGTAATAGCATTTGTTATTAAGGCCTTCTGCCGTGAAGGCGACAATATCATAACAGCAGACAAGACCTTTGCGGTCTATGAATGGGTTGCCGAATTTTCAGGATTCGAGGCAAGACTAGCACCCCTGATAAATTTCGAATTTGATGATGAAAAAATGCTCTCCATGGTAGATGAGCGGACAAAGATTCTCTTTATCTGCAACCCTAATAATCCCACCGGCACCTACTGGTCTCTGGACAAATTGTCCCGCTTTATGGACCGGATCAACGGAAGCCGCATTGTGGTTATTGATGAGGCCTACTTTGAGTTTGTTGAGAAAGAGGATTTTCCGGATGGAATAAAGCTTATCAAGAGATACCCAAATCTGGTTGTCTTCAGGACCATGTCCAAGATGTACGGCCTTGCAGGACTCAGAATAGGCTACCTGGCCGGAGACAGGGAAGTTGTGGATGTAATAAGAAGGACATGCGTTGTCTATTCCGTAAACACGGTTGCGCAGGAGGCGGCATGTGCGGCCATTATGGATACAGGCCATATAGAAAAAACCCGTGAGATGGTAAAAAGGGGCAGGGATTTCCTCGAAAAGGAGCTTTCACTACTCAAACTCCCATTTGTGAGCAATGAAGGGAATTATATAATGGTAAAGCTCCCCATGAGTGACAGCCTTGCCTATAGAAAATTGATGAAACACGGGATTATGGTGCGCACCATGACAGGCTTTCGTTTTCCGAATTACATTCGAGTGACTGTTTCACACATGGAATATCTCGAGGCATTTATAGAAAGGCTCTCCACTGTCATTAACAGGGAAAAATAATATGGACAACAGGAAAAACATTATACCCCGAATAGGTGTTACCTTTCCCCGCCAGGACGCCTGCAGCAAGGTTATGGGAAGGGAAAAGTTCTCCTCTGACTTCTACTCATCCGATATGCTTTATGCAGGAGTGAAAAGGGCCGGCATACCCCACGGCCGTATCAGAAATATCAGCACAGAAAGCGCCCTTTCAACAGAAGGGGTTATAGCAGTGCTCACATTCAAAGACATTACAGGATCAAACAGGCAGGGTGTGATCAGGAAGGATCAGCCTGTTCTGGCGGATGACAGGGTAAGGCACTGCGGAGATGCAGTTGCCCTTGTAATTGCTGAAAGCCCTGAATCTCTCAAACAGGGGATAGATTCTGTAACAGTTGATTATGAACCCCTTGAAGCAATCTTCAGCACTGAACGTGCGCTTGAGGATGGAGCAGTAATCATTCATGATGATAACCCCACCGGCAACCTTCTTCTAAAGGGTTCCCTTGAGAGGGGAAATATCACCAGGGGTTTTGAGGAATGCAATCATATTGTTAAAGGCAGTTTTTACGTGCCCATGCAGGAACATGCATACCTTGAGACAGAGGCTGGATGGGCTATTATGAAGGATGACGGCAGGGTATATATTACTGCGGCCACTCAGACACCATTTCGTGACCGGATGGAAATAGCTCATGCTACAGGCATTGAAATGGAAAGGGTCGCAATAAAGGCGCCATTCTGCGGCGGCGCCTTTGGCGGAAAAGACGGAATAAGCGTTCAGAGCCTTCTCTGCCTTGCTGCACTTAAATGCCCCGGCAGACCTGTAAAGATGTGGTGGAGCAGGGAAGAAAGTTTTCTTGCCAGTCCGAAGAGACATTCGGCCATGCTTGAGTATCGCCTTGGGGCAAAATCCGATGGGACACTTCACGCCCTTGAGGCAGAAATCACCTATGACACAGGGCCATATGACCATCTTGGCGGGGCAGTCATGGCTCTCGGCCTGGAACATGCCGGAGGGCCCTACCGGATTTCAAATACATCCCTGAAGACCAGGGCAGTCTATACAAACAATCCCCTGGGCGGCGCCTTTCGCGCCTTTGGTGTGGCTCAGGTTGCCGCTGCCGTAGAGCAGATGATAGATATGCTGTCAACGGATACAGGTATCTCCCCCCTGAAGATCAGGGAGATCAACTGTGTCAGAAAAGGGGACATCAATTCGGCAGGCATGACCATTGTAACGAGCACTGGAATTTCAGACTGCCTTGAAAGAATAAAAAGCGATCCCATGTACAGGCAAAGCAAAACCTGGAAATCAAACGCCTCTCTATTCAAAAAACGCGGAGTGGGCCTGGCGGCAGTTATGCAGGGAATGGGTTACGGCCCGGTTGTCCCGGATGTTGCTCATGCAAAGATAGAGCTCTTAAAAGATGGGATTATCCGCATATATTCTGGAGTAACGGATATGGGGCAGGGTAATTCAAGCACATATGTACAGATCGCAGGAGAGATGCTGAATCAGGGAGCAGAACAGTTTGAACTGCTTCAGCCTGACACGGACAAAAGCCTGCCGTCAGGATCCGCCACTGCAAGCCGGACTACCTATACCTTTGGAAATGCACTAATCGGGGCATGTGAAATCTTCAGGGAAAGGCTTCTGGTCCGGGCTGCAGACATGCTTATGGTGACGGGACAGGAGATGGCCATTCTGCCCGGGCGTGTCAGGCATCTCCCATCGGGAAGGGAACTGGGCCTTGCCCAACTTGCCTCATTTCTTTCTGACTCTGAAAGATGCGTTTCACACCGTTTTCGAATGCCTGTATCTGAAGACAGACCCACCGGTGATGAAATGCTGAGATTACACGGTATACCTCATGCCATTTTCTCCTATGCCGCCCATCTGGCATTTGTAGAGGTGGATCTGCTTACAGGAGGGGTTGAGGTTTTGAAATATCTTGCTGTTACCGACTGCGGACGCATTATCAATCCCCAGCTCTATGAACAGCAGATACAGGGAGGAATTTCTCAGGCCATGGGATATGCCCTGAGCGAAGAATTCCTCTCAAATGAGGGGGTGGTTCGATCCGCTGATTTTTCCACCTACATAATCCCCACATCCCTGGACATTCCGGATATGGTATCCCTTCCCGTTGAAATACCCGAGAGCACCGGGCCCTTGGGGCTGAAGGGTGTCGGTGAAATATCAACAAACGGCCCCCTTCCGGCCATAGCAAACGCGGTTTATGATGCTGTGGGTGAGAGAATCTTCCAGTCGCCCCTGACTTCCGAAAGGGTACTGACAGCCATTGAATCTTCGAAAAGAAATGGAGATGCATGATGAATATAAAGTTTCAACTGAATAACAGACCAATCACAGTTAATGTACCACCCGACAGAAGGGTTATAGACCTGCTGCGTGATGACCTTGGACTGACCGGTACAAAGGAGGGATGCGGATCAGGAGAATGCGGTGCCTGCTCGATTCTTGTGAACGGGACCACCAGGCTCTCGTGCCTGATGCTCGCGCCGCAGCTTAACGGGTGTATTGTAGAAACCATAGAGGGCCTCACCCATGGTGATGATATGAATCACCTGCAGGAAGCATTCGTAAAACACGGCGCAGTTCAATGCGGGTTCTGCACACCCGGGATGATTATTACTGCAACAGACCTGTTAAGAAAGAACCCTCACCCATCCAGGGATGAAATCCGGCAGGGAATAAGCGGAAACCTGTGCAGGTGTACTGGTTATCAGAAAATTGTGGATGCCATAGATGCAGCAGCAGAAAACAGCGATGATGAGGCAGTAAGATGACAAAGGTGATGTTACCCGAAACACTTGATGAGTTATGGCCGATCCTTGAAAATGAGCCTGAAACCGCCATCTATGCCGGGGGGACCGATTTTCTGGTAAAACGGCGCAAAGGATTATGCGGCCACGGGCCATTAGCCTGCCTGGAAAGGATCGGAGAACTGAGAGGGATAGAGGAAGACGCTAGGCATGTTAATATAGGGGCCTGCGCCACCTTTTCCGAGATCCTTGCCAGCGCTCCTGTGCGGAATCACTTTCCCCTGCTCATAAAGGCCCTTAGTGTCCTGGGGTCCCCTCATATAAGAAATATGGGCACCATAGGGGGCAATATCGCCACTGCATCACCTGCCGGTGACAGCCTTGCGCCGCTTTACGTGCTGGGCGCTGAGATAAAACTTGTCACCAGTGAATCATTCAGGCTGGTTCCCGTAAAGGATCTTATAAAGGGGCCGGGACAAACAGATATCAGGCCAAAGGAGATCATTTCCGGTGTTGTACTGAAAAAGAGCGGGGCCTATAATTTACACCATTATGAAAAAATCGGCCGAAGAAAGGCGCTTTCCATAGCCATAGTCAGCCTTGCCGCTCTCATGAAGATCGATGAAAACAGTATTATCAAAGAGGCGCACTTTGCCTGGGGCAGTGTTGCGCCGACTGTTTTTTATTCCCCTGAGGCGGAGAAGGCGGTAAAGGACAGGCCTTTTACCATGCAGGTTCTCAAAGATGCGGCTGACATTATTCGAAGGGATGTTCAGCCCATAGATGATATTCGCGCCTCTGCCGGTTACCGCAGGTCTGCTGCTGCAAACATACTTTTCAGACTATTACAGGCATCTTCAGATTTTTCTCATGGCTCACATGATATAGAGGTATCTGGTAAATGAGATCCCTGCCTTTTCTTAAACCGCTGGACATGGGAAAAGGCAGGGTTTCCTCCACCCTGTTTATGCTTGCTGTTCCCACAATGATATCCCTCTTTTTTCAGAACCTGTACAGCCTTGTGGATATCATGTTTGTTTCATGGGTAGGCACAACACCCCTTGCGGCCCTTTCTCTTTCTGTTCCTGTTTTTTACCTGGCACTCGCACTGGTAAGGGGAATAGGCCTGGGGACTACCACCCTGATGAGCTCAGCGCGCGGTGAGGGTGACGAGAAAAAGGCCGATTCTCTGGCCGAGGCATCTCTTCCTTTGATGCTGCTGATACTCTGCCCTCTGCTTATTCTCACTCTTCCCGGTCCATGCAAATACATATTTTCCCTTCTCGGGGCGAAGGGAGAAGTGCTTTTAACGGTCCACGATTACGCCCTCTGGCTCTCACTGAGTTTTCCTGTAATGGGGTATGCCATGCTGTGCGAGTCCATACTTATGAGTCATGGTGATTCCGTTACACCCATGAAGGGCATGGTACTGGGTAACATTTTGAATCTTATACTCGATCCGGTTCTCATCTTTAGTGCCAACATGGGAGTCGAAGGCGCATCTCTGGCATCTCTTATCGGGTGGATATTTACTGCTTATTATCTGAGAAGAAAACTCATCACATACGGATACTCGGTTCCGGTTGTTAAAAAAACCGGGGATATGATAAAGCAGTGGAGGCGTATATGGGGAATAGGTTATGTTATTACCCTCTCCATGATTGTAGTAACCTTTTCAGTGGGGGCCATGAACTGGTTTCTTGCCCGTGAAGGAGCGGCTGCAATAGGGGCATGGAACCTTATGAGCAGGGTGGAACTGATGATAGTTCTTCCCTTTATGGGAATAAGTCACTCCCTTGTGCCATTTGTCGGATTCAATTTCGGAAGACGTAATAAAGAACGTATCATTGCGGCTGTAAAGACATCACTCTGTATCGAATTATCCGGAATGGCGGTTTTTTCACTGCTGTTTATCTATTTTTCAAAAGAGATCATAGGATTATTCAACCCGGGGCAGGATGTCCTGCAATGGGGGGCCTATGCCCTAAGGGCCTCTGCAACAGCCTACATATTTTTCCCCTTTGAACTTACCCTTATGGGCACAGCCCAGGGCCTTAGAAGGCCGGTCTTTTCTCTGGTAACTTCCATATTCAGGCAGATATTTCTGAGGATCCCCCTGGCGGCCCTGCTGTACGGCATGAGCGGTGTTAAAGGTATCTACTGGAGTCATCCCCTCTCCATGGTTGCGGGAGGGCTTCTGTCCGCAGCATTGATTATGGTACTGTTACGTAATGAAAATATTCTGGACCGTTCGCGTATGTCACAACACCATACAGGAGCAAATGATGAATAAATCAAATGAAAAAGAATACTATATTGAACCGGGGCAGGAATGGGAAATAGACCTGTTCAAACCCGAAGATGCGGAAGGGGTGGTAAATCTTTTTCTGTCTGTCTACGGAAAAGAATACCCGGTAAAGACCTATCTCGACAAAGAGAGATTAACAGATGAAAACCATGCAGGGACCACCATTTCAACCGTGGCCAGAACCACAAAGGGCGATATAGTCGGACACGTGGCACTGTATCAGAGCGCACCATTTAAAAAGATCTATGAGGCTGGAGCTGGAGTGGTGCACCGTGACTACCGTGGTGGAAAGGGTATCTTCACCAGGATGACAGCGCACACGCAGAATGTATCCGCAAATAAATTCTCTGTGGAGGTGATATTCGGAGAGCCTGTATGCAATCACATCTTCTCTCAGAAAATGACCAGCAACCTTGGATGGATAACCATGGCCCTTGAACTGGACCTTATGCCTGCATCCGCCTATATAGCTGAAAAAAGCGCTTCCGGGCGGGTCTCCTCTTTTATTGATTTTAAGACCCTGATACCTCATCCTCACAGGGTCTTTCTTCCGTCACAGTACCGGAATGAGCTTGAATATATCTATGAAGGACTGGATGACGAGCGGGACATGTATGTCAGCCAGGCGCCTTTTCCTGAAGAGGGTTTTACTTGCATAAATACTCAGATTTTTGATTTCGCACAGGTTGCCAGGCTTACTGTCAGTAAATCAGGCAAAGATTTTTCTGAAATATTTTTCAGGGAGGAAAAGAGTGCTGAAAGCAAGGGAATTACACTGATTGAGGTATGGCTTAACCTTTCAGAACCATGGATCGGTGAGACAATCAATCTTCTGAGAGGAAAAGGGTATTTTTTTGGAGGTCTCCTTCCAAGGTGGTTCAATGAGGACGGACTGCTTATGCTCAAGACAAAACACCGTCCATATTGGGAAGAGATGCAAATATATTCCGAACGGGCAATAGAGATCACCGGGTTTGTACGAAGGGACTGGGAGGACCGGACGCGTCAGTCAAAAGAACAATAGGGAATCAGCATGATACTTTTTAAATAGGTTAAACTCGAATGGTTCAAATTTGTATTTGATTGCAGGTAAGGAATGGATTATAAATTCTTATACAGAAAAATCCGGTATGGGGGTAAAAATGGAGATAGAGCACAGGAAAGATGTTAAGGCGGATATCATGACTGTAAAGGGAAGAATGGACGCCATAACCACTGCGGAATTTGATAAAAAAATCGAAGAGATTATTCAGCAGAAGGGAAACACTATTATTGTGGATTTTTCCGGGCTGGATTATATAAGCAGCGCTGGTCTTAGGAGTATCCTGTCGGCATCAAAAAAACTTAAAGGTAAAGGCGGAACTATAATCCTCACGGCATTAAAGGATGTGGTAAGGGATGTGTTCGAAATATCCGGTTTCA
This sequence comes from Desulfatiglans sp., assembly GCA_012513605.1. Classification (NCBI taxonomy): domain Bacteria; kingdom Pseudomonadati; phylum Thermodesulfobacteriota; class Desulfobacteria; order Desulfatiglandales; family Desulfatiglandaceae; genus Desulfatiglans; species Desulfatiglans sp. The sequence goes on from JAAZBV010000130.1 coordinate 43,989, forward strand.
GCTCCATACTGACGATACATGAATCCGTGGAAAAGGCCCTCGTGGAGATATGATTTAATCACCATTTACAAAAGGACTGTCCGATCGATTATGAGCAATATAATATTGCAGGCCGGTCTGGAAAATCTGGGCAGATTTACTGAATTTGTCACTGCATATGCGAGAAAAAACGGTTTTCAAAGGATGCAGACAGACAGAATAGCCCTGTGTCTTGAAGAAGCAGTCGTTAACATTTGCAGTTACGCCTATCCGGATAATCCAGACGGAAAAGTAGAGATATCCCTCCACATGGAAAACGGAGATACTCTGATCATAAGAATAAAGGACAGCGGCATCCCCTTTGACATTCTATCTCAGAAGGATCCGGATATAAAAGCGGGTGTATCGAAGCGTGAAATCGGTGGTTTGGGAATATTTATTATAAAAAAAATGATGGATGACGTGAAATACGACAGGGTCGATAATCAGAATATATTGACCATGACCCTTAAAAGGGAGGCATGATATGAGATCAATCTCTACAGCCCTGTTTCTGATCATCTCTATCCTGCTTTCCACTGTTCAATCCTTTGCCGGAGAAAATGCCTTGAAAAAGGTGTCCCTGATCCCCCAATGGGTACCCCAGGCCCAGTTTGCAGGATATTATATGGGGCTTGAAAAGGATTTCTATAAAGAGCGGGGCATTGATCTGACGATAATCACAGGGGGGCCGGATAGCCCGCCCATTGACCTTCTAAAGGATGGCACCGCCGATTTCGCGACTGTCTGGCTCACATCAGGGCTGGAGGCAAGGGATCAGGGAATTCCCGTGATTAACATCGCCCAGATGATGCAGCGTTCATCCCTGATGCTCGTTGCCAAAAAAGCTAGAGGCGTCAGGGAACCCCGCGACATGGAAGGCAAAAAGGTGGGCTTGTGGGGTCCTGTGTTCCAGCTTCAGCCAAAGGCTTTTTTTAAAAAATATAATATAACCCCGCAGATTGTGAGGCAGTCCTACTCGGTAAATCTCTTTCTGAGAGACGGCGTGGATGTGGTTTCCGCCATGTGGTACAATGAATACCATACCATTTTAAATTCCGGACTCAACCCCGAAGAACTCACCACCTTTATGTTTCATGAACACGGGCTCAATTTCCCTGAAGATGGAATATACGCACTTGAAGACACCTGTGCAGATGATCCTGGCCTGTGTGAATCCTTTATAAGGGCATCTGAACAGGGGTGGAGATACGCCTTTGCTCATCCTGAGGAGACCATAGATCTGATTATGAAAAATCTCGAAAAAGAGCATATCCCTGCCACAAGAGTTCACCAGAGATGGATGCTGGACAGGATCAGAGACCTGATGATTCCTCAAGAGGATGTGCCAATGGGAATGCTGTCTGAAGAGGACTACTACAGGGTGGCGAACGCACTATACTCGGGCGGCTTTATAAAAAAAATCCCCAAACTCTCCGATTTTTACAGAAAGCCTGGTGAGATCAATGAAAAATAGAGGAATCGCCCTTAAACTTGCACTTCTGATTCTGACCAGCATCACGGTTATATTTGCGGTTGTCTTTACCTACAATTATTTTTTTTCTCGGCAGATCATATCGGAAAATGTTGAAAAAAATGCCAGAAACCTCGCACAGTCCACTGTAAACAGAATAGATACAGTTCTTATGTCAGTAGAAAAGGTTCCCCGAAGCCTTTCCTATTTCTATGAAGACATGAATAGTGAGGGAGAAGAGCTGATCAGCCTTCTGCGCTCGGTTGTGGATAACAATCCCGAAATCTACGGCACCACTATGGCATTTGAGCCATACGCATACCAGGGAGACAGAGAAAGATATGCGCCCTATGTGTACAGGGGCGATGATGGCACAGCCATATCACATATCACATATGATTACATATTTTATGACTGGTATCAGATTCCCTGTGAGCTCAACATGCCAACCTGGTCTGAGCCCTACTTTGATGAGGGAGCAGGGAATATCATAATGGTAACCTATTCCATGCCCTTTTACAGAAACATTGACGGTAAAAGGGTTTTCACCGGCGTGGTTACTGCCGATATCTCACTTGAATGGCTTCAGAAAATCATCTCATCAATCAAGATTGGTCAAACCGGTTACGGGTTTCTGCTTTCTAAAAACGGGACCTTTGTGACCCATCCAAATCCGGATTTTGTGATGAATGAAACCATCTTCAGTGTTGCTGAGGCACTTGAAGATAATGACGTCCGTGAACTGGGAAGAAAAATGGTAAGCGGAAACAGCGGATTTTCACCCTTTACCAGTACAGTCTCAGGCAAGAAGTGCTGGATGGTCTATATGCCTCTCTCTTCCAACGGCTGGTCCCTGGCAGTGCTTTTTCCTCAGGATGAACTCATGGCCGATATTTCTCGTCTCAGCCACACAGTGCTCCTTATAAGCATTCTTGGTTTTTTTATAATCCTTATTGTTACCATATGGATCGCCAGGACAATTACCAGCCCCCTCAGGGCACTCTCCAGGGCAACCGAGGAGATAGCAGCCGGGCACTTGGATATAGAAATCCCCTTTATTAAATCCAGGGATGAGGTTGGAAGACTCGCCGATTCCTTTACATATATGAAGACTTCTCTTAAAAAATATATTCTTGAACTGACTGAGGCTACTGCCGCGAGGGAAAGGATTGAGGGTGAGCTTCAGGTAGCCCATGACATTCAGATGGGTATACTGCCTAAAAAATTTCCCCCGTTTCCCGAAAGAACTGAATTTGATCTATACGCCATACTTGAACCGGCAAAGGAGGTCGGAGGAGACCTGTACGATTTTTTCCTGATGGATGAAGATCATCTGTGTTTCACGGTAGGTGATGTCTCCGGCAAGGGGGTTCCTGCGGCAATCTTTATGGCCATCACTAAAACCCTTATAAAAAGCAAGGCAACTCAGGGGCTCTTTCCGAACAAGATTTTAAAAAGCGTCAATGAAGACCTGTCTTTAGATAACCCTTCATTGATGTTCGTTACCCTGTTTCTCGGAATACTCGACCTGAAGAGCGGAGAACTTGAATACTGCAACGGAGGGCATAATCCACCCTATCTGATGAAAGCGGACGGAGGGTTGGAGCCTCTGGCCACAACACACGGAATGGCGCTTGGGGTTATGGAAGATTTTTTGTATAAATCCAACCGAATTCAGCTTCAAAGGGGAGACAGGCTGTTTTTGTATACAGACGGTGTTACAGAGGCTGCGAACAAGGATGATGAACTCTTTTCAGAGACTCGTCTTGAAAAAGATCTTAGAAGTTTAAATAACTGCTCACTTACGAAGACAGTAAACAGTGTCCTTGATCATGTTAAAGACTTCTCTCAGGGCCTTCCTCAGACCGATGATATCACCATGATGATAATAAATTACTCAGGGCAGTAATTTTCTTCAGGTGAACCACAGTCTCGGAATATTAACCCAAGTTCGACAAGAAAAATAAGAAGCTGCAATAAAAACAGCATGTTAGGTAAAATCAGACCAAATTTTCCCCACTACATTTTTCAGTAGTTGGTTTTTTGAGTGGTATTTTGATCATGATACGATCCATGGGCTGCTGTTTTACCTTCAGACTTTTGTAAATGGCCACCTGGTTCATTATCGGCACTGTGCTGTTTCTGATATTTACAGTAGAACCATCATCGGTCTTAAACATGGTCGTAACCCTTACATGAGTAGACAGTATATTTCTGATGCTCTGCCAGTTATATTGGATACCATCCTGACGCAACTGACGTAAAACCCCGGCAAGAAAATGATAGGCCATCACAGAAACGAAGATATGCTCTGATCTAAGTTTTTTACCTTTTCTAAAATAACACATACCTGTGTATATTCCACGCCAATCCTGATTACGGGGAATACACATACCTGTGGGTTTCTGAAAATAGAGTAAAATATATAGGCTGACACTGGCCTGCTTCCGGTCTTCGTTTTATCTGCCGGGGACTGTAACCGTTTGCTCCTTTTTCAGTGTCTGGTAATGTGGTCTCAGTGAGAACACTGTTTTTGATGCGCTGCGGTAACTTTCAAAGCTGACGTACCGCATTTTTTTATATCGTAGTCTTTGAAGCTAGAGGAACAAATCAGAGAACCCAACACAGGGCGTCATTCCCGAGGAGCGGGTTATTGATCCTGCTCTATCGTAGGGTTCATATCACTGTCATTCCCTCGAAGGAGGGAATCCATTTTTCTTCTCAAACCACCCTTGACTTTATACGTCCTTTTAAGAAAAAAATATCTACATAATTTCTTTCGCAGTTTATACCAGTAAGACATAAAAGCATAGACGTTTGTACTTAGGATGTCACCTGGTCCATTCTTCCTGATATCGACTAAGATCCAATATCCATATGAACTAAACTGTTACGTATGCACACTTTGATCAATCGTTTCAACAATCCACTGGTTCAGGCTTTTTCCCTCTGCGGAGGCAAGTGAGGCTATTTCAGCATGCAGTTCAGGTGGAATGCGTAAGTTAAATTTTCCAGAAAATTCTTTATATGGTTCAATGCCTTTTTCTTTGCATGCCTCCAGGAAAACATTTAAAGATTTCTTGAATTCCTGACGCAATTCATCGGGTGTTTTTCCATAAAAATCCGCCCCGCCATTGAGACCAAGTATTTCTCCCCGAAACATATCTATATCGGGGTCATATTCTATTTTTGCTTTATGTCCTTTAAAAGTCATTATATTCATGATGTAACTCCATGCATTTCCAACCATTTACGAATGCTTATAACTGCACCTTTATCAGTGTCTGGTGTAGGATGCGGCCTATGAAATATTCTTACTTCATTAAACAAAAACACTGCAACTCTGGACCCTTCACGTTCACTTACCTCAGCGCCAAGCGCTATAAATAATTTTTCAATATCAACCCATTTAATATTACCGCTAACAGGCCTGTTAAAAATAAGTTCCAGTGTTTTTTGATGCTTTGGCTTCATGTGTTGAATAGTACCAAATCATGGTACTTTGTCAATAAATTTTCATGGCATATTGATGCAGGTTAAAAGAGATAACCTTTACATAAACTTAACATGAAATATAAAAGGCAATTAAGATTAATACCTTAACTGCCTTGATATTAGTGCATCCTGTTTGTTTTTTGTTTATCATGGATTGTAGCGCTCTCTTCGTCTAAGCCGGTGTTAACAAAAGGTTAACACTATGAGCAATATGCCGTTGAACTTATGGAATTCAGCATCAGACCTTCAGCCTGTAACTTTCCAGAATCTTCTTTCGCTCCTTCCAGTCCGGCATACATGAATATAAAAAGGCATAGAAAAACCTGGAATGGTTTAGATACCGCAGATGACACAGCTCATGCATTATAATGTATTCGATGCAGACCTCGGGCAGGTAGATAAGCCTGAGGTTTAATGTGATTATACCTGCCCTTGTGCAACTGCCCCACCTGTTTTTCATGTTCCGTATCTTAAGCATGGGGGTGCGAAGGTCATGATCAGACATGATGGCAAGGCCTTTATCAAGATATTCCCTGAACACCTTTTCCGCCTGATCCCGGTACCATTTATCAACCACCCTCTTCACGCTGTCAGCATCTGAAGTTTTTGTCTGGACAACAAGCTCTCCATCCAACAGTATGACCTGAACCCTTTTGGCAGTTGCTACATTGAGCGTATATTCCTTTCCAAGGTATGATGTTTTTTTACCTGAAATGTATTCACTGGGTAAAGGCAGCATCTGGCGGTTTTGAAGCTTCAGGATGGTTTTAATGATCCATGGGGTTTTTTCCTTTACCACCTCACTGATATAGGAATTGGATGCGCGAAGGGGTGCGGTGATCCTTACCTGCTGGTCAGCGTCAACAGTAATACGCAGGTTTTTGCATGACTTCCTGTAAAGGGTGCAATGGATATCACGATCGATATCCCTGATAATATATTCCGCTTTTAAAACCCTTTTAGCCATTGATATTTCCTTAAAAACTGGGCACTATTAATACCCTTGACACATAACATCACCTGTGACATTTACAAATGAAACTGTCATTCAGGAATCTATTTTAAAAACCGTTTAAAAACAAGGCACTATGTGTCAGATTTTTTGCGAAAAGGAATAATATGAAAAAAAGTCTTTTATACCACCCATTTAAAATCAGGAATATTGAGATAAAAAATCGTGTAATTATGGCACCTGGCGCAAACCTCCTTTGCAGTGACACGGGTGTTATGACCCAGGAGGGGCTTGAGTGGGCAAAGGCAAGGGCAAAGGGCGGCCTTGGTGTCGTGGGCGTGGGGCAGAGCATGGTCAACCCGACTCCTCCAGCCATGTCCGGGTTTGTTATTGACCTCACCACTGATAAATCCATAAACGGCATGTTCAGGATGACTGAGATGATCAGGCAGATGGGTGCAAAATCTACCATAGAACTGGTCTACATGGATTTTGGCGATGTGAACAAACCAGATAATGAGATGAGTGAGGAAGATCTCTCAAAGATACGAACAGAGGACTCCACTGGTATTAATGACAAGCTTGCAAACAAGATGCCCGCAGACCTTACTCTTCAGCAGATACACAAGATAGTCGGCTATTATGTTGATGCTGCTGTCAGGTGTAAAAGGGCAGGTTTTGATATGGTGCTTGTACATGGGGCGCATGGCATGTTCATAAGTGATTTTTTGTCACCTGTGCGTAACAGACGCACTGACGAGTATGGCGGCTCATTTGAAAACAGGTGCAGGATCGTTGATGATATACTGACCGGCATTAGGGAGGCCGTGGGGCCGGACATGGCCATTGAATACCGCCTGAGCGCAGAGGAAAAGAAAAAGGATGGCCTTACCTTAAATGACCAGCTTGCCTTTGCGAAACATATACAGGATAAGATTGATATACTCTATGTCTCCACCGGTGTTATGGAAAATGATGAGACAGCTACCTTTATTTTCCCGCCTGCCTATTATGAGCGGGGTGTTAATGTCCATTATGCAAAACATTTCAAGGATGCCCTTAAGATACCTGTAGGCACTGTGGGTGGAATAGATATGGCGCTTGCAGAGCGGATCGTGGATGAAGGAAAGGCGGATGTGGTCACCATGTTAAGGGCGACCATTGCTGACCCGCACCTTGTTAACAAGGCAAGGCTGGGTAAATTCGATGAGATACGCCCCTGCGTGAGGTGTAACACCTGCATAAACCAGCCCCATTACTTTTTCCTGCCGGTCAGGTGTGCTGTAAACCCTGAGGCAGGCAGGGAATGTGATGTGCTAAGGATACCCTACCCCAGAAAATCAAAAAATATTGTGGTGATAGGGGGCGGGCCGAGCGGCATGCAGGCAGCGCGTACCGCTGCCCAAAGGGGGCACAACGTAACCCTTTATGAAAAAAATGCTGAGCTTGGCGGTATGCTGAATATTGCAGCCGCAGGAAAATTAAAGACAGATTTAAGGGCATACCTGAACTGGGCAGTCAGAGAAACTCTGAAAAACCCTGACATAACACTGAGACTGGGCGCTGCTGCAACATATGATGATATCAGGGCACTTAACCCCGACGCTGTAATTGTATCAGTAGGGGCAACCCCGCTGATACCGCCTATCCAGGGGATCAATGGAAAAAATTCTGTATGGGCAGGTGATGTGGAGTCAGGCAGGGTAAGTGTCGGCAAAAGGGTCATAATAGCTGGTGGCGGTCTGACCGGGCTTGAAACAGCCCTCTCACTCGCTAGAGAGGGTAAAGAGGTTACCATTATAGAGATGATGCCCTTTGAAAGGGTGATCATGTCCGCACCTGTGGTTAATATGGTTGCACTCTCCATGCTGATAAGGGAACAGGGAATAAACTACATGGCAGAGACAAGACTTATTGAGGTAAGAGAAAACAGGATCAGGGTTGAAGGCCCGGACAAAAAGGAAACCTGGATGGAGTGCGACACCCTTGTGCATGCCCTTGGCATGAAACCTGACAGGGCAGGGGCCTTGTTATTTGGAGATACAGCCGATGAGGTGTATTACACAGGCGACTGTGCTGTTGCACGGGGCAACCTCTGGACTGCCACATCGTCTGCTCATCACATTGCCCTTGAGATTTAAAAAATCCGCCCCGGCTTCAGACATCGGGGCGGATTACCTTGAAACAACCTTATTTGCCAGCAGAGGACTTTATTAAAAACTCATGCTCTTCGCCCATGACATTAACTATTATCTTGATCTCATGTGGTTTTGAGGGTTCAGCAAGTTTTGCCAGCTTAATTTCTCCAGGATACCACTTATTCGCAGGAACATTTGTCTTTACATGGTATGTTGATAAAAGAGTCTTAAGGTTCCTTTCTGTCTCTTGTTTCAGTGTTACCAGCTCAGCCTCTGCGATTTCTGAAGACTGCAGTTTGGTCTCCTTAATGGACTTAAAATCATACTTATACTGTGATTTATAGGATTGTCCCGGCATATTTGCAGAATCAAGTTCACTTGGGCTAAAGACAGCCGGATCGCTGGGATCCTTTTTGCTTGAATCTACTGCTTGTTTGTTTCTGTCATCTTCCTGTTTTTTTATTGACTCGGCGCTAGCAGTGTAATTCTCCTTAATTAGTGTCACCATATCATCAATAGTCATGACCTTGTGTGGTTTGCCACCCACAAATGCCTTGATACTGTCAGGTGAAAATTCAAATGACTTTTCGCTGAACAGACCGATTTCGATCCCCGGATAATCATCACGGGAATAGGCATCCTTAACTGAACGCACATACACGGCGCCCGCCTTTTTATTGGAAACGATCCTTTTTACACCCTGCTGTTCATTTACCTTCTGGCCTGCAAGCACCTCGGGAGCAAGCCTGTATGATTTTGCTGTAACACACCCCTGGATCAATAATGCTACCAGACACAAGACCAAAACAATAATTCTCTTTTCCATTTTTCTCCTTTTAATACCTTTCAAGCTACTACCAGATGAAAAGTGTGGACATCAAAATAACCGGCTGATCTCCACACGCCAAATAAAAACTCAATACTGTTCGTTTTCATTATAACAGTCTGCTAATAAGGGGCATTTTACATCAAGAGATTTACTTATGTATAATCCTTAAGAAATGAGTTTCAATAATCGAGAATATTAATATATCAAACTGAATTGTTCAAGAACAAAATAATATTGCTCAAATCGATTAATATACCCCTTAGATATAATGATTTTTGGTCAGCAATATCTAAGACTTTATAAAAAGGTATTTTAAAAGGTGTTGATCGGGAAACAAAACTGCCTGCTGTATTAAAAAAACGTCTTTATCAGGATATCTAAAAAGGAAGCATTTTTCATAGTCCCTGTCGCCTGAAAGCGATATTCCTAATGAAATAGCACCTTTAATGGAAGAGGCCGGATAAATAATAGGATTTTATCTTCCAGCAATAGTTATCCCGCATAACCTTCCCTGCCAGGTATCCCTTTCCACCAGCCTTTTTTTGATAAGGTTAAGGTTCTCAGTCTTATAAAGTGTCCATTCCGGAGCTAGTAGGGTTTCCCTGTCCGGGTCACCTGTTAATCTCTGGATAATAAAATGGGAAGGGAGCAGCTCCAGAAAATCAATGAGACATTCAATATACTCATCCCTCTCCATGCATGAAAACCTTCCTGCAAGATATATCTTTTCAAGCCCTGTCCCCTTTGTTACATAGAGGGAGTGTATCTTTACCCCGTGAATGGGCTGATCTGCCAGAAATCTTGCTGTCTCCAGCATCATTTCTTTTGTCTCGCCGGGGAGCCCCAGGATCACATGGGCACAGATCTTTATATCGAATTCGATGGTCAATCTTACCGCATCAATAAATGCCGCCACATTGTGACCACGGTTTATGGCCTCAAGTGTTTTGTTATGACACGACTGGAGACCGTATTCAATCCACACAAGATGCCTGCTGCTGAATGATTGCAGTATCTCCAATTTTTCACGGTCTATGCAGTCAGGTCTTGTGCCCACAGAGAGTCCTACAATCCCGTCAAATGATAGCGCCCTGCTGTAGAGGTCTCTTAAAACATCTCTCGGACCATTTGTATTTGTATAAGACTGAAAATAGGCAATAAATTTTTCCGCACCGTATCTCTTTTTTGCCCACTCTATACCCTCTAATACCTGCACCTCTATTGATTTGCCATTAATGACCTTTGCCCCGCTCCCTGAACCTTTTGAATCACAGTATATGCAGCCACTGCCGGATATACCCCCATCCCTGTTCGGGCACCCAAGGCCCGCATCAATAGAGATCTTCTGCACCCTCTGGCCGAACAGTCCTTTCAGATAGCTGTTGTAATCATTATATCTGTTTATCATTTTCACCTTGATTCGCACATGTAACATAAAGCTCTTTTTTATATGATTCCATTATCTTTATAAAAAGGATTTCAGGATTAGTATTAAAAGTCAATCTGCTATTTTTTTATAATCGAGATGTTCTGCCTGATTAACAGGCTGATTACTCGCAAGAGAAAATAAGTATGATATAAAAATGGCACAGGTTTTGCTTTTATTCAGGGTGTGATAGGTATGAATAAATAATGCAACCTGAATAACTTTGATAAATTGGTCTTGTTTCTGTTTATTTTATTTATTCATATGAAGCAAAAGGCCCGGATATCCGGGAATCTTTTGATAGGCTATAAAAATAGCCAAAAAATTGACGATGTACAGGGAAGAGTATGGTTATAAAAAAGAAGATCAATTATAAACTTGATTCAAACGCATGGATGTCAACCTACACCGATCTCATGACCCTGTTATTGACCTTTTTTGTACTTTTGCTCAGCCTTTCTACCGTTGATAAAACCAAAAAGCTCCGCGCCCTGAATTCACTTGTAGGGGCCTTTGGTTTTAAGCCAGGAGGGCAGTCAGTACTGGGAGAGCAGAAAGGGATTAATATAACTACAGGCGCGGCGCCTATTACCCCGGAGGAAGTACAGTTTGAAAGACTTCGTAATATAACGCTCAAGCATGGACTTAAATCTGAGCTGACCATGAGCCAGCAGCTTGAACGTACAATAATCACTATTAAGGATAATGTAATCTTCGGGCATAAATCATCCGTACTGTTAGCTGAAAAGTCAGGCTTTCTTTCCGATCTTGCAGATGTGTTAAAGGAGGGCCATCAGATGATAGAGCTCCGCGGATACTGTGATTCTTCAGAATCTATTATGGAAAAAGACCCATACAAGGAATCAATGTTTTTGTCATCAAAAAGGGCAATAGCCATGTTTGATTTCTTTGTGGAAAAAGGGCTTTCCCCCGGGGATATTGTCGCACACGGGTTCGGGCAGAATTATATGGGTGCATCAAAAAAGGGAAAAGAATCATATCTGAACCGGCAGGTTGAGATCATCCTGGATTACAGAGAGAAGGTGCCATTCAGATTGAGAAATCAAGGTGGTAAAAAGGATTTTCTTGATTTCAAGGGCTTCTTTTTCAGGCAGAGAGGGGTATAAATGGCTGAAGACAAGGTCATAATTGAAGAGGTAAAGATGGGTGCAATACCGGCCTGGATGGTGACTTTTTCAGACCTGACAACCCTTCTTCTCACCTTTTTTGTGCTTCTCCTCTCCATGTCCTCCATGGATGACAGATCATTGAAAAGCCTTTTTACAAATTTTACCAGCGCAAGCGGCATCTTGAATTTCAAGGAGCTTGGAGAGATATACAGGCCAAAGGATGTAATGATAGATGGCATATATGACAGGCTCAAAGATGCCATGGTTATCAAACGTTCGGATGACCCGGTTGATATCCCTGCTGATACCGATGAGATATTCATGACAGAATCAGGCGGCCAGGTGGTATTGCAGAATATTGAAGGCGGTTTCAAGCTGGTATTCGGTCACAAGATCATGTTTGAAAGTGGAAAGGCCGAGATAAAAGATGAGGTGAAGCCAATCCTCAATGAGGTGGCAAAATTTATAAAGGCATCCTATTTTCAGATATATATTGATGGCCACACCGATCCCCTGCCCATTAACAATGAGGATTTTCCATCCAATACCATCCTTTCGCTGATCAGGGCCTATAATGTGATGAAATATCTTATCGACGAGGGCGGTGTAAACCCGGATACCCTTGCATTAGGCGGGTATGGTGAAAAGCATCCAATTGATAGCAATGATACCCCGTCGGGGAGAGACCGGAACCGGCGGGTTGAGATGATCTTTAAAAGCAAGACCTACTTCTGATTTCTTTTTCTCTCTCTGAAAATCACCCTTACGGGTACATTGTCCAGTCCAAGGGTGCTCCTTATCTGGTTTACGATAAACCTTTCGTATGAAAAATGTACAGCCTTCGGGTGGTTTACAAAAAGCACAAAGGTAGGAGGCCTGGTTCCTGTCTGGGTCGCATAAAAAAATTTAAGGCGTGTCCTTCCGACAAGGGGCGGGGGCCTTTTGAAGATCATCTCCTCCACCAGTTTATTCACATCACCTGTACTTATCCTCATGTCAAACTGTTCAAACACTGCATCTATTTTTTCAAATATTTTGTTAACCCGTTCGCCGGTGAGTGCGGACATGTTGATGCGTGGTGCATATGAGACAAACTGGAGTTGTCTGTCTATATCAAGGCCAAGCTGTTTTATGCGTTCGGGCTCCTTTTTTACAAGGTCCCACTTATTGACAGCAAGAATAACCCCGCGCATACGGTCAAGGGCATATCCGCATATCCTGGCATCCTGTTCAGATACACCCTCATTTGCGTCAATCATGATAATGGCAATATGACACCTTTCAATGGCGCGAATAGCCTTTATCATGGAAAATTTATCTATCTTGTCACTGACCCTGCTCTTTCTTCTTATACCTGCGGTATCTATCAGAAGATACTCCTGTTCGCCCCTGTTAATCCTGATATCAACAGAATCCCTTGTTGTGCCGGGTATTTCACTGACAAGCATCCTCTCATGACCCAGTATCCTGTTAATGAGGGAGGATTTACCCGCATTTGGCCTTCCGATAATGGCTACACGTATCTGGCGCTGATCTTCTACCGGTTCAGCATCATCAGGGACAGAGCCTGCTATATCATCCATAAGCGTTCTTAAGCCATAGCCGTGGGCAGATGAAAGGGGATAAATGGTCTCTACCCCAAGGCTGTAAAAGTCATGAATCAGGGTCTCCTTTTCAGGGCTGTCTATCTTGTTTACCACAGTATATGTCTTTTTATCGTACCGCCTCAGGATATTTGCAACCTCTTCATCAGCAGGCACAAGCCCGCTTCTGCCATCCATCATAAAGAGTATCTGGTCAGCCTCTTCGATTGCCTTTATTACCTGCTGCCTGACCTGTTCTGAAAAAGGTCCGTCATCCTTTTCATCAAACCCGCCTGTATCAACGATGATGAATGATTTGCCTTCCCAGTTGACAGTGGCATAGTTGCGATCCCTGGTAACCCCCGGCTGATCATCCACAATAGAGTCCATAGACCTTGAAAGGCGATTGAAAAGGGTGGACTTGCCTACATTAGGGCGTCCGACTATGGCTATTATTGAAGTCATGATTACCTATAGATTAAAAATACTCTATTTTAAATTTTCTGTACGACTGGAGGCGCCGCCTGATAAATGGATCAGGCACAGGCGGCAAGATTGTCACATATTGTTTGGTTCAGGTCCATAAGTTTAACAGGCTTTCTTAAAAGCCTCAGGGCCAGCCCTTCATTTATGGTCTTTTTTGCCCTGATATCTCCGGGATTTCCTGTAAGCACAAGTATCCTTGCATCAGGGTCAATAGACTTGATTTTAGAGGACGATTCATAACCATCCATTACCGGCATTTCTACATCCATCACAACAATATCAGGAGAAAAGGACTTGTATTTTTCAACCGCCTCTTTCCCGTTAAAAGCCCTTTCCACAACAAAACCCCCAACAAGGTTAAGGGACTCCATTATGAGTTCGGAAAGGGTTTTTTCATCATCAACTAGTAATACTTTTTTCGGTAACATTTTCTTTTTATCCTCTTCAAATTTCCCGAAATGATATTTTTTACAGACTCCTATGTCAATAAAAAACTACAATATCTTGTATTTAACAAAATCAAGATAATACATATTGTATTTTTGACAATGGTCAGCATTCATTTTTACTTGAATTTCAGGCGGATATATAGACTTTTAACAATTCAACATCCATGAACCATATCTTTCCATTTTTTTGTCTTGACTAAAAAAGATAATGTGGTTAGTTATTTTTTTCATTTTTACTTACTATAACCTTCATAATTAAGATTCGGGCATTATGGACACCAAATATATAGTTGTTACGGGCGGGGTTTTGTCAGGGCTGGGAAAGGGGATCGCTGCCGCATCAATCGGCCACCTTCTTTCATCAAAATTAAAGATAATCCCCATAAAGTGCGACGGGTATCTCAATGTAGACCCTGGCACTATGAACCCCTATGAACATGGCGAGGTCTTTGTCCTGGATGATGGCGGAGAGGTGGATATGGACTTCGGCCATTATGAACGATTCCTGGGCACCACCTGCAAATCAAACTGGAACCTGACCATGGGCAAGGTCTTTGACATGGTAAGGAAGAAGGAGAGAAAGGGAGATTACCTGGGGAAGACCGTCCAGTACATCCCCCATGTTACAGATGTGATCAAGAATCATATATTCACGATAGCAAAGGATGAGGCGGCTGACCTGGTTATCATTGAGATAGGCGGCACGGTCGGTGACATAGAGAATGAGCTTTTCCTCGAGGCCATGAGGCAACTGAAGGAGGATGCGGGCAGGGGAAATACAGTCTATGTACACCTTACCTATGTGCCGATACCATATGGCGTAAATGAGCAGAAATCAAAACCAACACAGCAGAGCGTCAATCTCCTGAAGCAGCGGGGCATATTCCCTGACATAATAATAGGCAGGTGCACCGAATATCTTACAAAAGATATAAAGGCAAAGATCTCCAGCTTCTGTGATGTTGACCCTGAGGCTGTTATAACCGGTCTGGATGTGGATGATATCTATAAAATACCCCTTGTATTTGAAGAGGAGGGGCTTCCCGGCATACTACACAAGAAACTAAATATCTACAGCCCCCCTGATCTGAGAAAGTGGCGGCAGCTTGTCAACAATATCAAGGCCCCGAAAAAGGAAATAACCGTGGCCATGTGCGGCAAGTACACAAAGCTTGAAGACTCATATGCCTCGATTATTGAATCCTTTAATCACTGCTCCGCACACCTTGAGTGTAAAATCAATATCAGGTGGATTGAAACAACTGAGCTTTCAAACACCTCATTTATGAATGAGGTGGATGGCATTGTTGTGCCAGGGGGATTTGGTTCACGAGGTGTGGAAGGCAAGATAGAGACAATAAGAGTGGCCCGCGAGAAGAATATCCCCTTCCTTGGCCTTTGCCTGGGGCTGCACATGGCAATCATAGAGTTTTCAAGGAATGTGTGTGGCCTTACCGGGGCAAACTCCACTGAGATGGATATTAAAACACCCCATCCGGTAATAGACATACTGCCTGAACAGAAAGATATCACAGAAAAGGGCGGCACCATGAGGCTTGGCGCCTATACCGCGATACTCAAAGAGGGGACATTGACAAAGGCCCTGTATGGTAAAGATGAGGCATCAGAGAGGCATAGACACAGGTACGAGGTCAACCCTGAGTACCACGAGATACTCACAAAGAACGGCATGGTCTTTTCAGGGACATCTCAGGATGGCAGGCTTGTAGAGTTTATAGAACTGGAGGGGCATAAGTATTTTGTTGCAACCCAGGCTCACCCTGAACTCAAATCCAGGATGGAGACGCCCGCGCCCCTGTTTTACGGCTTTGTAAAGGCCTGTCTCGAATGAAAAAGGTATATCAATGAGTAGATACAGGGTCGTATTTACAGGTCTGACACGCACAGAGGAGTATTTTAAGGGTCATATCGCAAGATTTGGGATAACCCCCGGTGACACAGAGACCATGATTAAAAAGGCGCCTGTTGTCTTAAAGGAGGCTGACTCCCTTGAATTTATCAGGAAATACGCCAGGACGATTATGCAGGCAGGAGGGGATGTCTATATCCAGACCTGTAAAGAGAGGTGCATGAGTAAAAACCTCTCCGGGTGCGTGGCGGGCATGGAGAGCTTCACACAGTGTACCCGGTGCGGCCACAGGCAGCAGAAGAAGGTGAAATGCGAAAGATGCGGTTTTATATTGAAACAGCATAAATAATTTAAAAGGTATTCCGGCCATGATTTGTGCTTCTTTTTACATCAGACCGGACATAAGAAACTTAATTTTCAAGGTGAAAAGATATGGAAGAATATAAACAGAGGCTCGCAAGGCTGCTTGCACAGACAGGCGCACTTTTCTTTGATGATAACCTTATCCTTAAAGACACAAGGCCCACCCCCTATTTTGTAAATTTCGGGATGTTCAGGACAGGTAAGCTTGTAAGAGAGTTAGGCTCCCTCTTCAGCGATATGATCATGGGGACAGGCCTTATCTCAAAAACAGATATAATACTGGGGCCATCATATAAGGGCAGTGCCATTGCCCTGGCAACCGCCATAGGCCTCTATGAAAAATACGGCCATGATCTCTTATTTGAATATGACAGAAAAGAGGCTAAAAAACATGGCGAAGGCAGCTCATCAAACAGCCTGCTTGTAAACCGCACCCTGTTTGACGGGTGCAGGATCTTTATTGTTGACGATGTTACCACAACAATGGGCACAAAATATGAACTCATAGAGAGCCTTAATAATGAGGCTGCTTCACAGGGGATAAAGATTATTATTTCAGGTATTGGCATTGCTGTGGACAGGGAGCAGAGCACAGCGGTATATGACAGCCAGGGCAAATATATCCCTGATGTAAAGGGCGAAAACACCATTAAAACATTCACCTTGAAAACCGGCATCCCAGTCTTTTCTATCGCAGGGATAAAGGAGATGATTAAATACCTTTATGAAGAAAAGGTCCCGGTCATGATTTGCGGAAAGAGGAGACACATCGATGACAATACAAAGGATCTTTTTGACAGGTACATAAAGACCTACGGGAATTAAACCTGTTTTTTCGCTGCCTCTATAAGCTCAAGGAGAGACTGTACCTTTGTGGGTCTTTGCCTTTCAAAGGCATTTTCCCACTCCTTTTCTGAGAGTAACCCTCTTAAATACTCTTCAACTGGAAAATATTGAAACCAGCAGTCAAGGGCCTTGAAACAGGGCAGCCCCTTGTTTTCCATGCGACAGTATGAGAAGGTGACTGCATGCCCGAGCTTAGGGCAGCGGATCTGATACGCATCAAAACGGATATTGTTTTCGTCTGACATACTTACCTTCCGGAAAAATAAAAACCCCCGCAGGGAATTGGGCCTGAGGGGGTTTCGGCGTGTAAATAGAAGAAATATTTTTAATTTACAGCGTCTTTAAGACTTTTACCGGCAACAAACTTTGGCACCTTTTTGGCTTTGATTTTGATTGCTTCGCCGGTCTGTGGGTTTCTACCCGTCCTTGCTTTCCTCTTGTCTACCTTGAATGTACCGAACCCCACCAGTGTGACTGTCTCTTTTTTCTTAAGAGCCTTTGATATTGAATCAAATACACAGTCAACTGCCGCAGTGGCCTCTTTCTTTGTAGCCACTACCTTTGCTACCTCGTTAATCAGATCACCCTTATTCATTGTTTCCTCCTTTCAAAAATGGTATGAAATAAAAATCGAAAGTATGAGGACAATAAAGCAATGAAACATAAATATCAAGCATAAAATACAGCGTTGATCATTTTTTCCACGCTATTCTTCATTCTTGGCCCCATACAACCTCAAAACACTGCCATGAGTTGAATGTTACGGCCTTGTAACAATAAGACCTTTACTAGGGTTCCCCACCATGACTTCTGTTGACTGCATTGCCCCGGCTGTGTTATGTGCCTTCAGTAGTATCTTTTATGCCATGAAGAGCATAGACCTGATTAACAAACCTTCTGATGGTAAAGACATGGACAAAAAAATTGCAGCACAAAAAAAGAATACCCTTATTAGCCACCTTAAACGCCTGCCATCTCTCATGATCGCATTTTCAGGCGGGGTTGACAGCACCTTCCTTCTTGCGGTTGCAGCAGAGGCGCTTGGCGAAAGGGTATTGGCCGTTACAGCAACATCAAATGTTCACCCGATAACTGACATCAGGAATGCGAAGGAATTCACTTCATTGAAGGGGATAAGGCACATCATGTATGAGTCAGATGAAAAAAATATCCCCGAATTCAGGGCAAACCTGCCTGATCGCTGTTACCACTGCAAAAAGGCTATCTGCAACAAACTGAAAGAGATCGCAAAAGCACATGGCATCACACATATTGCCCACGCGATTAATACTGATGACCTTTCCGATTACAGACCGGGGATAAAGGCGGCACAAGAGATGGGCCTTATTGCCCCCCTTGTTGATGCTGAATTGACCAAGGAGGAGATACGCTTCCTGTCAAAGGAGATGTGTCTTAAAACATGGGACATGCCTTCAATGGCATGCCTTGCCTCACGCATACCTTATGGGGAGTCAATCACCGATGAAAAGATATCCATGGTACAAAGGGCTGAGGATATACTGGCTGAGGCAGGTCTGAAACAATACAGGGTCAGGTATCACGGCACAGTGGCCAGGATAGAGGCAGGTACAGATGATTTTTCCATGTTTTCCAACCAGCAATTCAGGGAAAAGATCATAAAGGATTTTAAATCAATCGGGTTCCTGCATATTGCCCTTGATCTTGAAGGATACAGATCAGGGAGCATGAACAGGGGGCTGTAACAGGCTTGGCAAGGGTATCAAACAACCACAGGATAAAGATGAATTACACATTTGGAACAGTAACAGGTTACACTATACCTCCTCTGCCTCACCCTTGCTTACCCACTCCCTGAGGCTCTCCTTTTCAAAGCGCCATTTGTTCAAGACCTTTTTACCGGGTATCTTCCCATCCTTTACAAGTTTATAGATAGACCTTTTACCTATCTGGAGATAATCTGCTGCCTCTTCTATTGTCAGGATCTCTTTTTCCATTATCCATTCTCCTTGTAATGCTTCATTCAATTAGATCATTAGTATATTTTTGCATTTTCTGTGCCATAACAGGGGGAACACATTTGAGATGCATTCTCCTGCAATGTCTTATCGGCATATTCATATCTTTGTTTAAAATTACTGCCTTTTAAGGCGTAAGAGGCTTGATATCAGGGGGTTTTAATTTTAAGTCTTAATCTGTTTGCATCATACATCAGGCAGGAAGGATGTTTTTCATGCCTGTGCCTGTAATATTTTTTGACTGTGCGTCAAAAGATGTTTGATCTTCATTGACCTTATCAATCCATAACATTATTATTCAGCCCATGAATTTTATACCTCTTACAATAGATAAAACACTTGGAAAAGATGGGCTCTTATCACGCTTTCTCGGTGATTTTGAATACCGACCGGCCCAGGTACAGATGGCGCGCATCATAGATGAGGCCCTTGATCTAAAAAACCAGGTCATGATCGAGGCAGGGACAGGTGTCGGGAAGACAATGGGGTACCTTGTGCCCATTATCCTGAGCAATAAAAAGACAGTAATCTCAACAGGGACAAAGAACCTGCAGGAGCAGATATTTTTCAAGGATCTCCCCCTTGTAACCGGCGCGATGAATGTTAAGGTCAACAGCCTCTTGATGAAGGGGAGGGCAAACTACATATGCCTTAACAGATATCATCAGCATTTTGATATGGTTTCATTCCTGAAACCTGAGATGATGGAACAGAGGATGCTCATTGACGCTTGGCTTAATAAGACAGTAACAGGGGACAGGGCAGAACTCTCATGGATGGAGGATGATGCGCCTCTCTGGGATATGCTCTCCTCATCATCAGACAGGTGCAAGGGCTCTGACTGCCCGCACAGGGATGACTGCTTTATCATTAGTTTAAGGAGACTCGCTGCAAAGGCAGACATCATCATAGTAAACCACCACCTCTTCTTTGCAGACCTTATGTTAAAATCTGACGGTTTTGGTGAGATCATACCAAGGTTTGAGGCGGTTGTTTTTGATGAGGCGCACAGGGTGGAGGACATTGCAACCTCTTACTTTGGTGCATCCTTAAGCACCGGTCAGATACTCGACCTTGCAGCAGATGTTCAGAAAGAGGCAGAGGTTAACAAGCCGGGTACCCCTGAAAACATGATGATGAATATTGCCGCATTAAAGGCAGGCATTGCACAGATTAATTCCTTCTTTCTTGATGCCCCTGAAAAGGGGAGACTTAACATAGATAAAATAGAGTCTGAACATAAAACCGCCCTTGACTCAATTAAAAAAGGGTTGAAGTATATACAGGGGAATTTTGAAAACTCGCTCTCTGCAAGGGCGCATGAGCTTGAGGACAACCTCAACCTTATCTTCAGCAGGGGAAAGGATAACTGGCTCGAATGGTATGAAAAGAGGAAAAGGGGTGTTGCATTTCATGCCTCTCCCCTTGATATCTCGGTAAACATGCGTGAACAGCTCTACCGGAATGTCAAAACCATAATCTTTACATCTGCGACACTCTCAACAGGCGGGACATTTGATTACATAAGGTCAAGGCTGGGCATACCTGAAGAGGCCGGCGAGGCCATATATCCCTCCCACTTCAATTTTATGGAACAGGTACTCTTCTACATACCTCATGATCTTCCCCTGCCAAACAGTGATGAATTTGTGCCCGCAATTACAGGGAGGATAGCCGAAATACTCAGGCTTTCATCGGGCCGAGCCCTTGTGCTTTTTACCAGTTATAATAACCTTAATTCGGTTTATAACGCGCTTAAAGGAAAAATCTCCTACAGGATACTCAGGCAGGGTGAGGCCCCGAAGAATACCCTGCTTGAGGATTTTAAAAGGAATACCGGTTCTGTGCTTATGGCCACAGGCTCTTTCTGGGAGGGGGTTGATGTACCAGGTGAGGCGTTGAGCTGCCTTATAGTAGATAAACTACCATTTGATTCTCCGGGGGACCCCATTGTGGGAGCGCGAATAGACATGATAAACACCCGGGAAGGAAACCCATTCATGGAATATCAGGTGCCGTCAGCTATCATCTCGCTCAAACAGGGGCTTGGGAGGCTCATAAGAAAAAGCACTGATCGCGGCATCCTTGCGGTGCTTGATAAACGTATAGTAAAGAGCAGTTATGGCAGGTTTTTTATAAAAAGCCTTCCGGAGATGAAAATAGTAAATGAACTGAAGGCTCTTGAAGGTTTTTTTAACTCCTGAATTTTGCACCGGGTTTCGACGTTGTAGATACCTTGTGAAAAATCCAGTTTGTAATCAACCTGATTAAATAGGAGATAATCTTGAAAGTTAAACCCTGGAAACTTCTCTCCAGCATAAAAGAAAAATCATACAAAATATTTGATCTCAGGATTGACCGTGCTGTTTCACCCCGCACAGGTGAGGAGCATGACTTTTACATATTTGAATCCCATGAGTGGGTGAATATAATCCCCGTAACAAAGGACAGGGAAGTTGTGCTGATAAAGCAATACAGACACGGGGTTAGAGATGTGGTGCTGGAGATCCCCGGAGGCATAGTTGAACCAGGAGACACACCCCTTGATGCGGCCATAAGGGAATTAAAAGAGGAGACAGGCTACACCGCAAAAGAGATGGTCCTTCTGGGTCGAACCCATGCCAACCCTGCCTTTATGAATAACAGGTGCTACTCATACCTTGCACTAGACAGCTTTCCGGATGGTGCCCAGGACCTTGATGACAAGGAGGATATAGAGGTGTTATTGCGTCCCCTTGATGATATTCCGAGGATGATAAGGGAGGGAGAGATAACTCACTCCCTTATCCTTGCGGCATTTTACCGCTATTATATGGAATATCAGCGGTGTGTTAACAGCCGTCCTCCATCTTGTCTATAAGTTTAAGGAAAAATGCCAGGGGAAAGCCTAATATAATAAGTGCCCCTGCAAGGGTAATACCTGTGCCTATAGAATATGCCTCGCCCATGTAGCCAAGGGCTGTTGGAAGCAGCCCACCCCCCAGTACAAGGGCCGCAGGCGTTACCCATGATGTAGCAAGGCTCCGGTAATCAGGCTGTACAATGCGTGAAAGGGCTGCAAACCCCGGGGGGAAATAGCAGGCGATAAGTGCAGGCTGTAAAAAGACCATCACCTTGAGCCATGCGCCTGATAAAAGCCCCAGGAACAGTGTAACAACCCCTGAACAGAGCAGAAAAAAGGCTATTGCCTTTTTCTCTCCAAATTTATCTGTAATCCATCCCGAAAAAAAGGTCATAAAGAGTGCGGATATCTGCGCTGTGCCAACCAGCGTGTTGGCTGTCTCCGCATTAAGCCCCCTTTCTGTAACAAGATAAAGCGGCATCATGGTATAAACACCCAGTTGGCCCCCTATGCCCATTGAAAAAAGGACTATGAGTAACCAGAATGACCTCTGTGCAAGTATGAAGCGCGCAAGCTTCACCTTTGGGGCATCACCGGGGAAATCACCTATCCTTGATATCAGGAGCGTGATGGCCATTAAAAAGACAAACACTGCTATCCCGCCCATGAGAAATCGCCAATTGAACCAGTGAAGTATGAATACAACAAGGAGCGGCCCAAGTATGAGGCTCATGGGAGGCGCAAGCTGCTGCACAGCAAGGGCCTTGCCCCAGTCTGGTCGGCTCACAATTGCTGTTATGATAGCGGTTATGGACGGAAGGTTAAACCCGGCTGCAATACCTATTACCAGCATGGCAAGCCTTATTGTGGCAAGAGATGTCATTGTTACACATACTAAAAGTGCTGCTGCCACACAAAATATAGATAATGTAAGGGTGCCCCTGTGGTTTATCCTTGAGGAGACAAACCCGGAGGAAACCGCCCCGATCATAAAACCAATGGAGCTTATAAGGAAGATGGAGCCTGCCTGCCCCGTGCTTATGCCGAGGTCAGCCGATATTGTGGGGAGAAGCGGAGAAAAGATAAAACGGCTGATGAATGTAAGGAAAAAAATGAGCGTAAGATATAAAATGCTCCAGAACATGGACTGAAAGGTCTCGGGTATGGGACATGATTTGTCAGACATATGGCCTCCAATGATGCTTTTCATTAATAAATAGAGCAATGTAATAAGATTCGTAAACTATATTCACTCCCCCCTGAATTTTCAAGGGCGATCCAAACCTTTCCACCATATACTTTGATCAGTTTTATAAGATTGACAGACTCATATTTATTTTTTACGCTATATCACAAATTGTATAAGGAGCTTGTTCCATATATGCCGACAGTATTGAGGATTGGGTCTTTTAGATTTCATTTCTATTCGGATGAAGGAAAAGAACCGCCTCATATTCATATAGATACACCAGACGGTGAATGCAAATTTTGGCTTGATCCTGTCAGGTTGGCGCGTAATAAGGGAATATCTCCAATAACATTAAGAATTATTGAGAAGCTGATTTTTGAAAATATTACTTTTTTAAAGGGAAAATATGATGAAAACCGCAGCTATTAAAATTGATACTGTTGAACCTACAGCCATCAATGCCTGGGCTGAGAAAAGGACTATTTTTATTGAGTTAACAGATGGCCGTATTATCGGTTTTCCAGCAGATCGGTTTAAAATTCTTTCGAAAGCAAATGATGACCAGCTTAAAGAAGTTACATTGCGATTAAATGGCTTTGCATTACGCTGGGAATCCCTTGATGAAGACATTACTGTTCCGGGCATAGTTGCTGGCAATTTTCAATTGCCCTACATTAAAGCATCTTGATCTTCCATTGGTGCCTGTCTTTTTTGTTATTAATGTCACCCATTCTTAAACTTCTTCTCTTGTTCCCATGGTCACAGTGGGAATGATTTAATTTGACGCTCCGCATCTTGTTAATGAATACGTTTCTTAACAATATGATATTTAAATTACCCTTCAATCACCCCAAAAAATATCAATTTATCTATTAACATGCCACCCCTTTGGGATTTAATACAATTTCCTTAGCTCTAGAACACAGGCAAGAAAAGCACCATAGGTGCGGTGTATTAATAGCACTATATGTGCGTCATTTTCATCAGCGCCATCGGGGCAACATATTAACTTGAAAGTGCAGGGTTGAATTTATTCAAATAGTTAACTAATATACAGCGATGCTTAAGATTGGAAACATAGAACTTGAAAACAGATTTATCCTTGCGCCTATGGCCGGGGTCACAAACCTCCCTTTTCGTCTTATAATAAGAAGGCTCGGGGCAGGTCTTGTTTACAGTGAAATGGTTAGCGCCATGGGTCTTTACATGAACCAGAAAAAGACCATGGAGTATTTAGTAAGTGACCCGGCAGAAAGGCCACTTGCTGTCCAGATATTCGGTTCTGACCCTTCTGTTATGGCAATGGCAGCACAGGTAGTGGTAAAAAGCGGTGCCGATATTGTGGATATTAACATGGGGTGTCCTGTGAAAAAGGTAACAAAGACCGGGTCAGGGGCGGCCCTGCTTAAAAGTCTGGACAGGGCGAAAAAGATCATTACAGCAGTCAGGGCTGCATGCGCGGCTCCACTTACTGTAAAAATCAGGTCAGGCTGGACATCTGATTCCATAATCGCATGCGATGCTGCAAGAATGATAGAGGAATGCGGTGCCAATGCCGTCATAATCCATGCACGCACAGCGAGCCAGGGTTACTCAGGCCATGCAGACTGGGACATTATCACACGTGTAAAGGAGAGCGTAAAGATTCCTGTAATAGGTAATGGTGATATAAACGAACCTTACGATGTCTTTAAAATGATGGAAAGAACAGGGTGCGATGGCGTAATGATAGGCAGGGCAGCATCACGCAACCCCTGGATATTCAGGCAGGCTATAGAGCTTGAAAAGGGTAACCCCATTTATGAGCCAAACATCCCTGAAAGAAGGGCGCTTATCATGGATCAGTATAAGTGCCTCACCGCCTGCATTGGCGACAGAAAGGCAATGCTCTGCATGAGGGGGCTCATGCTCAAATACACAAAGGGACTCCCTGGCAGCAGCAAATTCAGGGAGGCATTTACACAGATCAAGGATTTTGATTCACTCATATCTGTAATGGACAGGTATTTCAGTGCACTTGAGGAGAGGATGGCTTGAAGGTAAAGCTTGCAAGATCAGCAGGTTTCTGCATGGGTGTACGCCGCGCAATGGAGATGGTGCTTGCAGAGGCAAACAGGCATGAGGAGGTGCCACTCTATACCTATGGCCCGCTTATACACAATACCCAGGTTATTGATCTCTTAAAGGCCAAGAAGGTCCAGGAGGTTAATGACATAAAAGGGCTTAAGAGCGGGACAGTGCTTATCAGGGCGCACGGTATCCCGCCTGAAGAAAGAACCATATTAAAGGAATCCGGCCTGAAGATAATAGATGCCACCTGCCCCAGGGTTGCAAAGGTGCAGGCCATAATCAGGCGTCATGCCAAAAAAGGCTATACTACAGTAATCGCCGGAGACAGAGACCATGCAGAGGTAATAGGACTTGTGGGGTATGCAGAGGGAAAAGCTATCGTTATTAACAGCCCTGAAGAGCTTTCACAGGTGCCTGACTCAGAAAAGATTTGCCTTGTTGCCCAGACGACCCAGAACGAAGAGCTGTATGAAGAGATAGTAAAAAAAGTTCAGGAACGTTTTTCTGATGCTGCCATCTTTAACACCATATGCGAGGCAACAAGCGAAAGGCAGTCTGAGGTAAAGGAGATCGCCAGCCAGGTAGACTGCATGGTTGTGGTGGGGGGGTATCACAGCGGAAACACAAAAAGACTTGCACAGGTTTCTATTGAGGCGGGAACTCCTGCCTATCATATAGAGACTGAAAAGGAGATTAAAAAAGAGGATTTTCATGATATGGAGGTGGTGGGGGTTACTGCCGGGGCTTCAACTCCAAACTGGATGATAAAAAATGTGGTTAAGGAGATAGAGGGGATTAAGGGCAGAAACGAGACAATCATTGAACGCTGGCTGAACAAGGCATTCAAGTTTCTGCTCTTAAGCAACATCATGGTTGCCCTGGGGGCATTTGCCCTTTCATGCGCAGCAGCAGTGCTTTCGGGCAGGAGACTCCATATCACCTATCCCTTTATCGCCTTCTTTTATATTTATGCCATCCATGTCATTTATCGTTTCCTTGACAAGGGAGCAAGCACATACAATGACCCGGAAAGGGCCGGGTTTTATAAGCGACACAGGGTATTCCTTGGTCTTTCAAGCATGCTTTCCCTGTTTTGCGCATTGAGCCTCTCATGGAATCTGGGCATAAGGGTGTTTCTTGTTATGTCAGGGATGATCCTTTTGGGTATTTTTTACAGTATACCTATAATCCCTTCGGGGATAAGGCACCTCTCAAGATATGTGAAAATAAAGGACATCCCCGGCTCAAAAACCCTGCTTGAGGCAATTGCCTGGGCAGTGGTGATCACGCTTGTGCCCCTGCTTACAGCGGGTGACATCCACTGGCCCGCAGTGTCAGTCACATTTTTTGTGATCCTTTCCATTGCATTTTTCCGCATAGCATTTTTTGACCTGTTCCAGGTACAGGGAGACCTTATTGTTGGTGTAGAGACCCTGCCAATAAGTATAGGCGAAAAACGAACTATCTCCATCCTGAAATGGATACTAGTCTTTAATGGGGCATTACTTGTGATTGCACCCATATTTAAAATCGTAAGCACCTTTTCGCTGCTCCTCCTTGCCTGTTTTGTCACACTCGCATTATGCATGACAGCCTATGTCAAAAGACGCATCTACCCCGGTACATTCCTTGAGGCGCTGGTAGAGGGGAACCTCTTTCTGGCCGGCCTCTTAAGCATCATCTGGCTTATCCTCACATGACAAAAATAAGTGTTATTATCCCTACATATAACAGGGCGGAGAAGGTATGCCGTGCTATTACATCTGTTATTAAACAGACATACAAAGATTTTGAGATAATCGTGATCGATGATGCTTCCACTGATAACACCATTGAAAGGTTAAACGAATTTGGAAGCCAGATTAAAGTAATCCTGCATGAGAAGAACAAGGGCGTATCAGCGGCAAGAAACTCCGGCATAAGAAACGCAAAGGGAGAATATATTGCATTGCTGGATTCGGATGACTACTGGCTCCCTGAAAAGCTTGAGGTGCAGACAGCCTTTTTCAGGGCGCACCCTGATGCGGTTATATGTCAGGCAAGGGAATTATGGATAAGGCATGGTAAACGTGTAAACCCCGGTAATAAGCACCTGAAACCTTCTGGTGATATATTTATCCCATCCCTTAAACTCTGCCTTGTTAGCCCGTCTGCTGTG
Source organism: Desulfatiglans sp. (assembly GCA_012513605.1). Taxonomy (NCBI): domain Bacteria; kingdom Pseudomonadati; phylum Thermodesulfobacteriota; class Desulfobacteria; order Desulfatiglandales; family Desulfatiglandaceae; genus Desulfatiglans; species Desulfatiglans sp. The sequence goes on from JAAZBV010000130.1 coordinate 71,304, forward strand.
ATGTTTAAAAAATCCCTACTGGATGAGGTGGGCATGTTTGATGAGGAGTTCCCAGTGTGTGAGGATTATGACCTGTGGCTCAGGATCGCATACAGATACCCGGTTTACCTTATAGAACAGGATCTTCTTGTAAAAGAAGGAGGTGCACCTGACCAGCTTTCTGCGAGCATAAAAGGTATGGACATGTACAGGATTAAGGCAATGGTTAATTTGTTCAAAAAAGGGGTGCTGAATGATATACAGGCAAAGGCGCTTTTAACAGAGCTTGAATACAAGTGCGATGTGTATGGGAACGGGTGTATTAAGAGGGGGAAGATTGAAGAGGGGGAATATTACCTGTGCTTGATTAAAACCCTGCTGTGATATTGAGGCCCTCTTGTTTTCTGTCAACTGTGTAGTTCCGATCATTGTGCGTTTAAAAAATAGTATGAACCAGCCCGGCTATTCTATTAAAATGGTTATCACATGTAATTAATTCTGCACCATGTTCCATTGCCTGAGCAGCTATCCAGATGTCATTTGTTGGTATTGGAGTCCCATTGGATTTCAATTGTTGTGCAATCCTTGAATACCTGTCTGATGTAATATCTCCTATTTTTAATATCTCAACTATTTCATGAGATAAAAATTGATTAAGTTCATCCATGTTCTGTTTGAATTTTGCGCCGTTTCGAAACCCGTAAAGCAATTCACCCATAACAATAGGAGAGAAAACAATCTCGTCTGAATTTGTAATAACCTCAACAATCTCTTCATTATTCAATTTAAAAGCGACATAAGCGCTTGTATCCAGCAAAATCTTCACTTCCACATATCCTCATCAATCTGCTCAAAAATTTTAATTGAGTCTAAAAATTGTGAAGCATCTTTTTTATGCCAGCCGCCAGCGAGTGCCTTTAAGGAATTACCATTACGAAAACGCTTTTTCTTCTTTCCCATATTATTCTGAATAATATCAAGAACCACATTGTTAAGGGATTGACCGCTTTCCATAGCCTTTTTCCTGATCTCTTTTTCTATTTCCGGGTCAATTCCCCGGATAGTTATCTGTGCCATGACTCACCTCCTGACTCATTTTAATGCATTATATGAGGCAATCTCTATCATGTCAATCATGTAAGACATGATTGCAGATGTTTTTTACCACGTTCCCGCGGGAACTGTTAACAGAGCTTGAATACAAGTGCGAGGTGTATGGGAACGGGTGTATAAAGAGAGGTAAAAAGGAAGAAGGGGGAATATTACCTGGGCCTGACTAAAACCCTTCTCTGATCATCCTTTTTTATGAGTCTTGTATCAAAATGATATGCAACAGGGGTTCCAATTTCAATCTTTGTAAAATCGGGATGTACCGGATTTAACAGATAAACATACTCTTCAGGTACCACCACGCTTGGAACCCTGAGCACTGCTGAGCGCTGTTCCTTAAACCATTTATCCCCAAGTATTTGTGTGGATTGTGATACAGGCCTGTTGTTCCAGTCTGAAGGAAGGTCTTTAAATGGGAGCGCCTGTACCAGGTTTTCTTCAAAATGCACAGGTATTTTCACATAATTATCTAAGAGTTTTGCAGATGAAAGGTTTACAAGGATTTCTATGGATGCAAGGGCCAGGCTCTCTGCGGTGTATATTACTGGCACACCTTTGCTATTCCATCTGCCGCCATATGTTTTTGCGCCATCACCTGTAAAGGCGCTCTCCTGATAAGCGGCGCTGACAATTCGCCAGGCAAGGATCATGAAAACACCCCGTGCTCTATCCTGCCCAGGAGGTCTTCAACCTCCTTGGCACCAAGCTCGGTATCCGCATATTCCAGTGGAGGCACATTACCCAACGCCCACGAAGGTTCTTTGAACCAGTTGCTGCTCTGTTCAGGGTCTTTGAATACATCAAGCGCCCTGTCATAAAGTTTGCTTATACGAAAGACACGCTCGGATTCTTCAAAGGAGAGCTGCCCGCTCTTCTTACGCCGGGCAAGGGTGCTCGGCGGTATCTTAAGTATCCTGCAAAGCTCTTTTTCCGGGACACCGAGATCACTGCACAACTGTGCAAACATATTTAAGGGTAAACCCTTTTTTATCCGTGATATGAGTTGAGTGGTGTTCTGTGTTTTTATATCTATATACGCAATATTCATAATGCCCACCTTTTAAGTTGCCATATGGCAATATGATAATTCTCAAATGGCAATTTGTAAAGAGAATTTTCTTATTCACTTTTAGGGGTGGAAACCAACCTCTCCGAATTTTTACCGAAGATATTTTCTTTTTCCTGGTATTATGAAAATCACCTGTCTATCCAGGTTATTTTTGTTGAGATTACAAAAAAACGGTAGCAAGAAAAGCATGAAATCATGAACGTCGCCTTTCCAAACATGTTGTGGCGTCTTGGGGAGGCGCAACCGGCTATCCTATTAAAAAGCTATTTATTGAATGCTTCATAGATCCACCAAGAGAACTCCTGATTTTTCTGATCCGGTGTCAGGCCAACTCGATTGATCCATGGTTGTTTGCCCCAGTTCTCGTTGACCCACTTTAGAACTGAATTCAGATTATCTTCTTGTTCGAGAATGAGGAATGGCAATATAATAATTGGAGGTTTTTCCCGAGAAACTAAAGGTGAAGGTACAGATTTGGCGCGAGAAGCGTAGAGATGCTGCAGATACGCGTGTTTTCTAGTCCCTTCGATATAATAACAAATATCGTAGTAGTCAGGATCTTCTGGAAGCAATACAGACTTAATATCGGGAAACGGAATAGTCAAACACTCATTGTAGTAACTCACGGTTATTATCTTTTCAAGTTCAACATTGCGAAAGAGTAGCGAAAGCTCGTCTACTATTGGTTTCTCAATTGGCAAATTCCCCCACCAATACTTTCCTGCTCCTAAAGTCTCATTATCTTGAATTTTGATTGTATAATCAGGGTCAGGTATAAAATAGGCACTATTGATTCCATCCCACCGCCACTCACTGTAGTTGGCCAGTATTCGATTGAATTTCTGGATTGGCGAATCGTGCAAACCAAATCTTCGCATCCACAATTCTTCAATTCGATCCGGTGGCGCAATTGAATCCATGGCTGTATTCCTGTCACCTTCACGGGAGTACACTACTCCTCTTGAAATTCTTTTCTTTCCAAAGACGTAATCCTTTTCGAGGTAGAATGGTTGTTTACCAGTCTGTCTGATTACAAGCACGTCTATTGACTTTCCGTTCATGGTTATTTCAACAAGCTCTATGCTTGGTATTCTCGCGCCCGCAAAGTTTGCACCCACTAAAAAATCTATAATATCTGCCTGAGCCCTTGGTCGAGGTTCTTGAAGTCCCACTATCTCGAAAGAATTAGGATCAACTCCAAATATCAAGTAACAGGTTGATATAGAAAGTGAATTCGCCAGACATAGTATATCAAACAGGAGATCTCCGACCTCCTTATGATGTACCAATTTGAAATCCCAGGAGTCTCCTTCTTTTTTAAGATTTATTAGCTGTTGTATGGTCGCTTTTAACTCTCGCACATTATGGCCCTTCTGAAGCCCAGATTAACAGGGGGTTGTTGTTCGTAATCTATCTCATTTGTTCAGGATATTCCTCAGTTGTTCAATCGTCAGAGGTGGATTCACCCGATGGATCATGGCATGGCAGTTCGGGCATATGGGTACCAAATCTTTCACTGGATCAACCGAATACTCGTCCCCCACAGCACCAATAGGAATGATGTGGTGGACATGAATGAAGACCTCGCCGAGAGTACCGTAGGCCGCTTCGAAGTTGAACCCACATGCTGTGCAGTTCAAACCATGATGTCGGATACATGCTCGTCTTGCCCTTGCGCTACGCTCGAAGGCATTTATTGCGATTGTCTTCTTTGCACCTTCGGAGTACTTCTCAGGAGTCGGAATCTCCTCTGCTATTTGAATGTCATCAACCTCATCGCATGCGTACCACCCATTACCGATTCTCTTGAGAGTTCTATCTGAGAGTTCGGGTGTGAACCCCTTGATGGTCGCCGGTCCTACGCCATGCTTATCCTTTCTTGCATCAGAGTATTCCATGGGAAAGGTTTTGAGTGTGTACCCCTCCTCTTCAACAAGTCGGACATGGTCGCGAGATTGCTGGAACCCCGGATTCCTCCTGCCTCGACTGTTGATCTCCCAGGTCTCGGACAGAATAAGGCTCCTTTGGCCGGCGGTATTTCTGTCCCATGCGCCGAACACGACGAAACGCTTTGCAGGATTGACGAAGGACCAACTCCACTGCCAGTTTTGGCAGGTTGCCCCCACGGACTCCATGAACTCTCTACGTGTCATTTTTTCCTTGCGAACCTTACAACTCATTTATCCATTCAGAGTGGAAAGCAATAAATAAGACTATTTACTAACTTGATAACATCACATTTCCGGAGTTATCAAGAAAACTATTTTTACGGAAAATACTTTTTAGAGATTCATTTTTGTACAATCTGCCATAAGCAAAAGTATTATTCAAGAAAAGAGTTCCCAAATAAGTCATTACCTTGAATTACTTATGATGGGTTTCAGATCAGGTAGCAGTAGCTATAAAAAAAATGCTTGCGATAGGAAGGGGTGAAGTCTGAAAATAACTATTTCAACTGACTATCCTTGCTGCCTCTCCGATTGTAGAGCTCATTACTCTTAAGCTTTTTTTCCAGCTCTGACTGACAGGCAACACATAGCCTCACCCCTGGCAATGCCTTGCGCCTTGCCTCTGGTATTTCTGCCTCGCATTCCTCGCAATGGGTCAGGCTTTCACCCTTTGGCAATCTGCTTTTAGCAAGCTGTACAGCAGATTCCACTGTGGCATCAATCTGATCCTGCACCCCGCTATCTTTTGCCCACCCTACTGCCATAACATTCTCTTTGTATTTCAATCATTAAAACTAAAAGTTATTGCCTTAAGAGGTAAAAACAGCCTGGGAGTTTCTTCACCGAGTGACTGAAAGCCATATTGCGTGTAAAAACCTTTTGCCTTAACATTAATAGCATCCACAACCACTGCGTATATGGCAATCTCATCACTGATCACTAGTATCCGCTTTAATGCATCAGCCAATAACATCTTTCCAATTCCATTACCCTGCACCGATTTGTCAACGGCGAGTCTTCCTAAAAGCGCAGCAGGGATTGGGTGCTTTGGTAATTTTTTTAATACCTCTTCCGGTAATTGGTTCAGTTCTATAGAAAGGCTGCTCAGGGTGTAATACCCCATAATTTTATTTGGTTTTTCAATGGTTACAGCTACATAAACCCGGCTGATTTGCCTCTTGATATCCTGATTGGCCTGCCTTTTTATGTAGTTGTCCAAACTATCAATTCCACATGTAAATCCTGGCCGGTCATGTGCCGGGCTTAATGGCTCTATGATAAATTTGGACCAGTCATTCATTTACTGGTGATCCGCCGGGAATGTTCTTTTAAGACATCAGAGAGTTTTTTATTAAAACTAATATCACCTGATAATGCATTAAGGAATATCTCTGAATTTTTGGCATTTAAGGATATTGTATCATGTTTGCGAACTGTCTCTTCTGCCCGTTCCAATGCAGAGTTCAGGATGTAATTGCTTACTGTCTTTCCTTCAACGCTTGCGGCTCGCTCTAATAGTGTTTTAACCGTACCGCTCAGGCGGATATTAATTCTATCGCTTTTAAGACTTGCTGAAGTTTTCATAATTACTTCCTCTTTAAGGGCATTTAAATGCTAAAAATGTACAGCAAAAAGGTGCCTTTGTCAATCAGGTGGTATTTACTGTGGCAAGGCATACCTTACATAAGAATGCAATAATGCTTAGTGTTTTAGCTTTTTATACACAGATAAGCCCCCAGCACCCCGCCCTCTATCTGCTTTGACTTTACCTGAAACCCGCTTCTCTTTAACAGCTCATCCACAACCCAGTCATAGGTTGAATACTCCTCCCTGAAATGCCTTTCAGTATCCTCCCGCAATAGGTCCCCACCGTCTTTAGCAAGCTTGTCTATCAGGGCCTGTATGTTATTAATTGAATTTACTTCTTCAAGAATGACATCATGAATATACAGAAAGCCGCCGGGTTTGAGCATACTGCACATTCTTTTCAAGGCGATGCCCTTCCAAAAATCCGGCAGGTGATGAAAGGCCAGTGTTGTTACTATGACATCGGCAGGGGTATCTTTGTGCTCGTAGGTAAGAAACCCGGCATGGTGGAACATGATATTTGCAACCCCGGCCTTAACGGCCTTTGCTTTTGCATGTTCTATCATGACCTGTGAGACATCAATGGCATGAACCCTTTTAAACCTTTTTGCCGCCTGAATCGCAAAAGTGCACGTTCCTGAACCAAAATCAAGAAGCACATCGTTTATGTTATTACCAAACCTGTCGAGGATATTCCTGCTCTCAGCCTCAATGTCGCGGAAATCAGCATGCCGGGAGTCATATATATCCACTTCCTCCCTGCTGCTATAATCTGTACCAACCTGTTTAAATTCGTCGTACTGCCATATGTTTTTAGTATCCATTTGCATCATCATAACTTCACAACCCCTTTACAATCCGGGTAATCAGAGCAACCCCAGAACCGGTTGCCTGCGTTTTTCCCGCTTTTGGCGGTCCGCACAACCATAGCCTTCCCGCATATCGGGCAGAGGGGAGCTGAATCTGGCAAATCAGCCTGCTCCGGCTGAATTGCCTTTTTATTTTCCCTGAAAGCAAACCGCTTTGATGCAAGCTGTTCGCTGTAACCACCTTCTTCCACAAAGCTTTTTTCCAGCGCTGAGATCTGCTGATCAAGCAAATAATTCGCCTGATTGATCAGGCAGATGATGGCATTGGCACGTATGGCAGGGTCATCATGTTCAAGCCATTTTGCATAAAGCTGCCATCGCGCCTGATCGGTCAGACCAGTCAGGTTAGTTTGATCTGACTGATCTTTTTTATATTTTACCGGCACCCCGCGTACAGCCATCGCCTCCGCTGAATCAGGCACCCATAATGCCATACGCCGGTGCCTCAGAAAATCCTCAAAGTCGAGCAGCAGCTCTTCAAGGCTTGCCCGCGCCACATTGAGCAGGCGTAATTCTGTTTGTGAAGAGGTGGCCGCTGCCCTGCTCCCCTCTGCAATATTCTGGCGGCCAGAACGTGCCGCCTGGATCATCTGGTCTGTCATACGGTTAAACTGATTAATGAACTTCTCACAAAACCAGTATGTAGCATCATAGATAATCGTTGCCGTCTGAAAACTTGCAGTTGACCTGTAACCTCCACTTGGCTTGATCCTGGGCATGAAAAGCCTCCTTTTATAGTTTTCTACTTACTGAACAAATCAGAATGGCTTCCTGTGCGCTCAAATATTATTTGTGCATCTTTTATTTTATAACCGAACGCTAGAAATTTAGCATAATTGGGGGACATTTTCAAACATGGTTTAATTTTTCATTTATTATCAAGAATCAACAACATAGATTTAGCTGAATGCTGATTGCTTACTGCTAATAGCTCATCTGTTAATTGACAATAACCATTTCCGATATTATTAATACCGCGACCACATAAACCGGTTTGGGATATGTGAATTCAATATATGATTGAGGTTCAGGTTGCGCCAAAGAAAAATAAAAAATATAGACCAGAAGCTTGCGAGCCATACGCGGTATCTTGTGAATAACCCGACTGAGAACAGGGGCAAATGGGGTGATGTTTTTGATAATGGACATCCCATTTATGCTGAGTTCGGCTGCGGAAGAGGGCAGTTCAGTATGAGCATGGCAAACAAATATCCTGAACGCAACTATATCGGGTTTGAATCCAGGGGGAGCATAATAATCCGTGCCCTTGAAAAGGCCGTAAGCGCTGATAAAAACAATATCCTGTTTGTGAATGAAAACGTTATTGATGTAAACGCATACTTTGATCAGGGTGAACTCTCAGGTATATATCTTAATTTCAGCGACCCCTGGCCCAAAAAGGGTTATGCAAAGAGGCGTCTTACCCACAGGAGATTTCTTGAAGGTTACAAAAAGGCGCTCAGACCTGGGGGATTTATTGAATTCAAGACCGACAATGTTGAACTATTTTCATTTACACTGGATGAGTGCAGAGAAAGCAACATGAATATCATAGAGGTAACAGATGACCTGCATAGCACAGACCTTGATGCTCGCCTTGTAACCACAGAATATGAAGATAACTTCCGCACAATGGGTAAAAAGATCTGCTACCTGAAGATAGAGGTTTAACCGGGGCAGTTAGATCCCCTTTGAGCTTTGAGCCTTCAGCTTTCAGCTCTATTCTTTGAGCTTTGAGCTTTGAGCTCTTTGCCCTCTTTTTCACACATTTTTCACATTATTTTCCTAATAGACACATATGCCCGGTTAATAATCACCCTAAAAAAGTAACCCATATGGAGGCAAAAATGACAGAGATACATGATAGTATAGGCAAGGCGGCAAATCATATTTCAAAATCTACAACAATAAAGATCATGGCAATAGGGGTGCTGATACTGGTTTTGCTCATACCAGCCCTGATGATCCAGAACCTTATCAGGGAAAGACAGGCGAGGCGCGATTCTGTTGTAACAGAGATCAATCAGAAATGGGGCGGAAGGCAGACCATAACCGGCCCTTTTATTACTGTCCCATTCAGAGTTTACTACACGGACAGTACCGGGACATCGCAATACAACATAAGATATCTCCATATATTGCCTGAAACCCTTGCTATTACGGGCAATATAACCCATGAAATGCGTAAAAGAGGAATCTTTAAAACGGTGGTATATGATGGGAAGCTTAAGCTTAATGGCCGGTTCAGGAGACCTTCACCTGAAAAGCTTAATATAGACTTTAATAACATAGAATGGGAAAAGGCGCTGCTCTCTGTAGGTATTTCGGATATGCGCGGAATAGAGGAAAAAATTGATATCATCTACAATGAAAAACCCTGCAAAACCAGCCCTGGCCTGAAAACAGCGGATATTGCCCCTGCCGGTGTAAGTACCCAGATTGATCTTTTGGCAGCAAATGATAATGGCAACTTCTCCTTTGAACTTAACCTCAAGGGGAGCGATCAATTATACTTTATCCCTGTAGGTGAAACCAATACAGTAACTATTAACTCTGACTGGCCTTCACCATCTTTTGACGGGGCATTCCTCCCTGATAAAAGAGAGACAAATGGCAAAGGCTTTCTGGCGACCTGGAAGGTGCTGCACCTTAACAGGAACTATCCTCAATTCTGGGATGGCAAACAGTATGACCTTGCCCCTTCAGCCTTCGGGGTTAAGCTCATCATAACCACTGACACATACCAGAAATCAGAACGTCTTGCCAAGTATGCAGTAATGTTTCTGCTCTTTACATTCGGGGCATTCTTTTTGTCAGAGGTGATAAACAGGCAGAGGATTCACCCGATACAATATATCCTGATCGGTATGGCGATACTGATCTTTTATACCCTTGTACTCTCACTATCCGAACACATTAATTTCAACCTTGCATATATCATCTCCGCACTATCCGTGACACTGATTATCTCAGGCTATGCAAAGGCTATCATACCTAATAAACTATTTGCCGCCACCATACTGGGGCTCCTTGCGGTGCTTTACAGTTACCTGTTTATTATTTTGCAGCTTGGGGATTATGCCCTGCTCATGGGCAGCATCGGGTTACTGGTGATAATAGCGGCTGTAATGTTTATGACCCGGCGGATCAACTGGTATGGGGAAGAGGTTGTGAATAAAATTAAGACAGAGGTTTCCTTTTAAACCTGATCGTTGAAGCTGTCGAAAAAGTACTAAAGGTATTGAAAAATTATTGAATGAACCGCTGGATATGATAAAGTGCAATCATCCTTCAACGATCTTTCCAGCGGAGCGATAGATGGCACGATACAAAGAGA